>JASGVX010000107.1 GCA_030054735.1 Methanobacteriota archaeon
GTATCAATACTCATAGATATAAATGAAGAATGGATTACAGGAAATAAGTATTTAATAATGGAACAATAATCAAAAAACAAGAGGAAAAGGGTATAGAGAATTTTACAGAAAATTAGGCACACTGCCAGTGAACACAGAGAATTATAAAAAAACAACAAAAAAGATGAAAAACAATCGAGAGAAATAAAGGATAAAATGTAGAAGGAAACGCATATGACATTCTTCGAATAACAGGCACAAAAAATGAAAGTACCTGGAAGCACTTTCATGCTAAACAATAAGTAGAGTTACTGGTAGAATGCCAAAATAAGATCCGGAAAGAGTCTTCTCTCCGGATTACTGA
This sequence comes from Methanobacteriota archaeon, assembly GCA_030054735.1. GTDB lineage: Archaea > Halobacteriota > Methanosarcinia > Methanosarcinales > Methanosarcinaceae > Methanosarcina. The sequence continues at coordinate 344 of JASGVX010000107.1, forward strand.
ATGTCTCCTCTTATTTCAGCGTATCTGGGGTTAATTTTTACGGCTTTTCTGTATGCATCCTCAGCCTCACTTTCGCGTCCAAGGGAACTCAGGCAGATAGCTTTTCCAAACCAGGAGTCTCCAGCTTCTGGGTCAAGCTTGAGAGCTTTCTCATAGGTTTCCAGTGCTTCTTCAAAGCGCTTGAGCTGAACCAGCACAAAACCCAGGCATGAGTAGGCTTCCATGTACTCAGAGTCAAGCTGTATAGCTTTCCTATAGGCTTCGACAGCTTCGTCAAATCTCTGAACCTGGCTGAGGGTAAAGCCTTTGTTATACCATACATCGGAATTTTCTGAATTGATGCTGATCGCCCTTTCAAAAGCATTAATTGCTTCGTCATGCCTTTCCAGGGTTTCCAGATCTATTCCCATATTATTCCAGGCATCATCATTTTCAGGGTCAATTTCCACGGCTTTTTCATAGGCTTTCAGAGCCTGCTTGAAACTGCCAAGGCTGTCAAAATCCACTCCTTTATAATACCAGGCTTCAAGAAAGTCGGGGTCAATCTCGATGGCTTTATCGTATGCAACTATAGCCTCATCATACTTTCCCATCTGCCCGAGAGCGATACCTTTTCCTGCCCAGGCTTCTTTGTAATTCGGGTTTTCTTTCAGGACTCTTTCATAGGCATCAACGGCCTCTTCGTATCTTCCTGCATGGCTGAGGTTCAGGGCTTTTCCATAGCATGCGTTGGGATAGTCCGGCTTTAGCTCAAGAGCCTTTTCGTAGGCTTCTACTGATTTTTCATATTCTCCTATCTGGGAGTAAGAAAAAGCCATGTTATTCCAGAGATCTGCATCCTCGGAATAAATCTTTATAGCTTTGTTGTAAAGTTCAAGCGCTTCCTCAAACTTTTCCAGGCTTTCAAGAGCTGCCGCCTTATTGTTTAAAAGATAAATATTTCCCGGATCTTTTTCAATTGCCTTATCAAAGGCAACTATTGCCTCGTTAAGCTTCCCAAGCCTGAGAAGGTCAAGACCGCACTCATTAAGTTCTGCAGCAAGAATTTCGCTGCTGACATCCTCATCTGCCACACTCCCCGAGTCGTTTAAAACATAGATATCCCCAGAAAGCAAACTTTCTCCGGTATCAGCTTTATCCTCTTTTTCTTCTTCTGTGAAAGATTCGTCCTTTGATTCTCCAGAATTCATGTTAAAAATTCCTCTAATATCCTTTAAAATTAAGAGCTACGGTTTTTGGGTTATTCGCCTTCGTTATCTACTTAAGTCTATTGTTCGTTATGATCTATACATCTGTTCTTTATGGCTTTTATAGCCTTCCTTCAAAAAGTAGTCTGAAATGTGCAAAAAAAGGGAAGGAGAGAGAAGATAATCAGATAGCTCCTGAAAACATAAAATACAACTTAATAAAGTAGCTAATAAAAAGCAGGAAATATGCCGAGCAAAATGAAACTGGTCCGCGGAAATCAGGAAAGAATTGGGAAAAATATACATAAAGACTATCAGAATGCCTTGAAAGCTGTTCTTTTTGATATGGATAATACTCTTTTTGATTTCATAGCTGTAAAACTCATCGCATGCAGGGAAATTCTTTCCTATCTTGGAGAATATGATACAAAATTTAAGAAAGATCCCGCAGAGCTTTTCAGGTATTTTCTCAGGGGCGCGTATGGGTTTGAAGATCATGAAAATATAATGGACTACATGCAGGAGAGAAAGCTTTTCACAGTACAGGGGTATAGAGATTGCTGTGAGATCTATGACAGAGAAAAACTTCAAAACCTTGAACTGTATCCGGGGGTCAGGGATACCCTTAAGGAATTAAAAAAACTCGGCTTAAGGCTTGCAATAATAACTGATGCCGACAGGTATCACGCCCGTGCAAGGCTTACAAGAGTGGGTCTTATGGATTCCTTTGAACTTCTAATATCTGCAGATATGACAGGTACGAAAAAACCGGACCCTGCCCATTTTCTCTTTGCTCTTGATGCCCTTGGGTTAAAGCCGGAAGAAAGTCTTGTAGTTGGTGATAGCATCAAAAGGGATATGGCGCCTGCTCACAAGTTAGGTTTAAAAACAGCTTATGCCTCCTATGGAGACTGGAGACCTGCAGAAAAAACAGAAAAGTGCTTTGACTTTCAACTCAATGATTTTCAGGATCTGATAAAATGTATTTATGTGCTTAACAGTGGCCTGGTTCAGGCAGATTTGCAAATCAAAAGCTAAACTCAATCATTAAGGGCATGTCTTTTTTGAACATATTTAATATTTGAACTTGTTTAATTTTTCCTTAATTCCTTACTTGCAGCCTGGGAGAGTGCCCTTATATGAAATTCCGAACCGAGTTCCTCTGAAACCTTTCTGCATTTTTCGATGTCAATCTCGGGTATCTGAACAACTGTAACCCTTGTAGATATTCCTGCCTTTTTTGCGCCCTTTACAAAATCAAGGACAGCTAGGTAAGCTTTTTTGTGGGAAGGTCTGCAGAGTTTGTCATATTTTTCTTCGGACTCGGCATTAAGGCTAACTGAAATCGAATCAACTCCTGCGTTTTTTAATTCTGCAATTACATCCAGTTCAGGATTAATTAATGCAGCATGACCGTTAGTATCGAGCCTTACCTTCAGTCCCCGACTTTTAAGCCAGTGGATGACTGCCAGTACAACATCAAACCTGAGGGTAGGCTCCCCAAGCCCTGTGAACACGATTTCCCTGTAATTTGAAAGGTCAAGCCCTTCAAGGGCTTCGATAATCTCCTCAATAGAGGGCTCTTTTGAAAGCCTCAGGTCATACCCATAAACTCCGTCTGCAAAGTTGCGGATGCAAAAAACGCAGTCTGCACTGCAGCGGTTTGTAAGGTTAAGGTAAAGGTTATTATGGGCTTCGTAGTAAATTGTGTCCATACAAATCAAAGTCCTTAGATTCCTTATAAGCATGACGCATTTGCTAATTTCTGACTTATGGTTGAAGTTTTTCTTATATATTCCTATTTTTATCGTTCTTACCTGGTATCTGTCGATTGCACTTTTTTCTCAAGCAGAAGGTTTATAGGTTAGTATGTACTTTTAAGGTTCAATCTGCAGCATCTAGCTAGCAGTATCTATGTTTCAACTCATTTACTCTCCGCATTGAAGCGCTTCAGGTTCCTGGAATTTGAACATTTCAATGTTGACAGATATGTGTTAAAAACCTATGATTGATGAAAAATTGCGATATCCGCAATTTCGAAGGAGAAACTTAAATGGCACAAATAGCTAAATTCAATGTTCCTGAAGAACTCACAAAGAAAGCACTTGAAGCTCTGGAACTTGCCAGAGACACAGGAAAGATTAAGAAGGGCACAAATGAAGCTACCAAAGCAATCGAAAGAGGCAACGCAAAGCTTGTCCTGATTGCCGAAGATATTGAACCTGCAGAGATTGTTGCTCACATAGCCCCTCTTTCCGATGAAAAGAAAGCTCCCTATATCTTCATCAGGAACCAGAAAGACCTCGGCGCAGCAAGCGGACTTGGAGTCTCCTGTGCAACCGTGGCAATTGTAGATGCAGGCAAAGCAGCTGAAATGATCCAGGACATCGCTCAGAAACTTGAAGCTCTTAAATAACCCTGATAACAAGAGGTGCTGAATATGGCTGAAGAAAGCACAACAGGCGGCTTTGCTGCCGAAGTTATTGACGTTATCGGGAACACAGGTATGCATGGTGAAGCCAGCCAGATCCAGTGCAGGGTTCTGGAAGGCAGAGACAAGGGTCGCGTAATCACAAGGAACTGTGTTGGCCCTGTCCGTATCGGTGATATTCTGATGCTTCTGGAAACGTCAAGAGAAGCAAAGAAACTGACTACCAGGTAAAAAGACAGACGGTGAAAATAAATGGAACAGAGGAAATGTTATTTTTGCGGAAAGATGCTGGAGCCTGGTACCGGTAAACTCTACGTCAAAAAAGACGGCTCCACTTACTTCATGTGCTCTTCTAAGTGCATGAGCAATTTCACCCTTGGAAGGCTTCCGCGCCGCACCGAGTGGACTGAGAAAGGCAGAATCCAGATGAAAAAAGCATAACTGCCTATTTCAAATACAGCAAGGTGTGCATATGGAAGAGACATATGTTATGGTGAAGCCTGACGGAGTTCAGCGCGGGCTGGTCGGAGAGGTAATCTCCAGAATCGAAAAGAGAGGCTTAAAGATTCTTGCCCTCAGAATGAACGTCATTGCCGAAGCTACTGCAAAAGAACACTATGGCGAACACGCAGCAAGACCATTTTTCCCCTCCCTTATCGAGTTCATTACTTCAGGTCCTTCAGTCTCAATGGTAGTTGCAGGAAAGGATGCAATAAAGGTCATGAGGGCAATAAACGGAGCTACAAATCCTGTGGATGCTGACCCAGGAACTATCCGCGGAGACTTTGCTCTTGATGTGGGAAGAAACGTGGTTCATGCCTCAGATTCTCCCGAAGCTGCAGCAAGAGAAATTGCAATTCACTTTAAGGACTCTGAAATTGCAAAGTATTCCAGAGTTGATGAGGTCTGTCTGTACGAGTAATGCAGGTGCGAGAAAGCCTTTTAAAGTTTTTGATATTGTCCAGGGCTTTCATTCATCCAGTACCTGCTTAATGGGTCCTTCCGGGGAAACCCGGGCCCTTCTGGACCTGCAGCCAATAAGACGCGGGAATGAGAGAGGTTTTGTATATGACCGACAGGAAAAAAAATCTCAGGACTCCTATAGTCTGCGTGATGGGGCACGTTGACCACGGGAAAACTACTCTGCTTGACAAGATCAGGGGTACTGCTATTGTCAGTGGAGAAGCTGGGGCTATCACCCAGCACATTGGGGCAACCGAAGTCCCTATAGATGTGATCGTCAAAAAGCTCGGAGACCCCAGGCTCAGGGACCGTTTCATGGTACCAGGGCTGCTTTTTATAGATACTCCGGGGCACCACGCTTTTACAACACTCAGGAGCCGAGGAGGCGCACTTGCTGACCTTGCAATTGTGGTTGTTGACATAAATGAAGGTTTCAAACCTCAGACCTACGAGAGCTTGCAGATTTTAAGGCGGTTCAAGACTCCTTTTGTTGTTGTTGCTAATAAGATCGATAAAATCGGCGCCTGGGTTTCACAGAAGGACATGCCTTTTGCAGCTACTTTCAAGAAGCAGTCAAGTGATGTACAGGCAAGGCTTGAAACAAAGCTCTACGAGGTAATAGGTGAACTCTACAACCAGGGTTTTGCCGCAGAACGTTATGACAGGGTAACAAACTTCCAGAAAACCCTTGGCGTGGTCCCTGTAAGCGCTTTTACAGGAGAAGGCATTCCTGATGTTCTTATGGTGCTTTTAGGTCTTGCCCAGAAATTCCTTGAGGCAAACCTGCAGTACAATGCCAAAGGCCCTGGAGTCGGGACTGTCCTTGAGGTAAAGGAAGAAAAAGGTCTCGGAGCAACCCTTGATATTATCCTTTACGACGGTGCGTTGAAGAAAGGAGATGCGGTTGTTATTGGAAGCTTGGGCGAGCCGATCCAGACAAAGGTGAGAGCTCTTTTAAAGCCGAGGGAACTTTCCGAAATCCGTTATGAGAGCAAGTTCCAGCAGGTGAATAAGGTCACTGCTGCTGCTGGTGTAAAAATCTCTGCTCCTGGTCTGGAAGGTGCTCTTTCAGGCTCTCCTATAAGGGTTGCAACAGAAGATAGCCTTGAAGAGATTGTTGCCCAGGTAAAGTCCGAGATCGATGAGGTCAGGATTGATACGGGTTCAGTCGGGATAATGATTAAAGCAGATACCCTAGGCTCTCTTGAAGCCCTTGTCCACGAGTTCCAGAAAAATGAGGTCCTTATCAGGAAAGCCGAAGTAGGAGACATCTCCCACAGGGATGCTGTTGAGGCTTCGACAGTTGAAGACCCTATTTACTCGGTGCTTATAGGTTTCAATGTTAAGGTCCACCCTGATGCCAGAGATTTCCTGCAGGAAAGCAGTGTGAAGGTATTTACAAGTGACGTGATCTACCGCCTGGTTGAAGATTACCAGAAGTACGTCAAAGAGCGGCAGGAATTTGCTGAAAAGAAGATTTTCGAAACAATAATCCGTCCAGGTAAGTTTAAGATTCTTCCAGGATGTGTTTTCCGCCAGAGCAAACCCGCAGTCGTCGGGGTAAGAGTGCTCGGCGGTGTTATTCGAACAAATACAGATGTCATGCTCGAAAACGGAAACGTTGTTGGCAAGATCAAGGGTCTGCAGTCCGATGGGGAAAATATTCCTTCTGCAAAGGTAGGGAAAGAAGTTGCAATGGCAATTGACGGAGCAACCGTAGGCAGGCAGATCAAAGAAGAAGATATGCTCTATGTTAACCTTCCTGAGAGGCATGCCAAAATTCTTGAGCACGAAATATACGACTCCCTTTCAAGCGATGAAAAGGAAACTCTTGATATTTTCCTGACACTTAAAAGGAAAGACAATCCTTTCTGGGCAAAGTAATGGCTGATATGCAGCGGCATATTCAGTATGCAACAAGGCAAGAATTCAAGATAACTCATATAAAAAAGCAAGCTAAGGCAAAGAAATTATTATAAATAATTTTATTGGAGGATTCACATGGCAAATTTCAAAGTTGTAGTTTCTGATCCAAAAGAAGCGCGTGCTTACCAGATTGGTATTAAGGACGCTGAAGCAAATGCATTAGTTGGAAAGTCAATTGGGGACGTTGTTGACGGTGCCATTTTCGGGCTCGCCGGCTACAAAATCAAGATCACTGGCGGCTGCGATGGCAGCGGTTTTGTTATGAAGCCAGACCTACCTGGTCCCAGGAGACAGAGAATTCTGACTGCAACAGGTGTCGGCTACGCTCCCAAGCTCCCAGGACAGCGCAGGAGAAAAATGGTACGCGGCAAAGAGATTGCTCCTGATATCGTTCAGGTCAACGCCAAGGTCGTTGAATACGGAAGCAAGTCCATAAAAGCTCTTCTCGGCCTCGAAACTGCAGAAGAAGCTCCAGCAGCAGAGTAATTTCAAGTAGAGTAAACTTCAAGTTCCGCCTTCGGGCGGGATTTTCCATACTCTTTAGTTTCCTTTTATTAATTTTTTTCAGATTCTTTTTGGACAAGTTTCTTTTGTGAGTACATTTTTAAATATGCATGACTTACGCACTTGAAATACCAAAAACCTAATCTCATTTAAAAGATATAGGACTTACGCACTTGAAATGTAAAATCAGGCATATGCGGGCTTGTCAACGTTAGTCTGATTTATATGTTAAGTCTTTTCCGCTTATGGTTTTCAGTTCAACTGCGTAAGTCCTATCCTCTATGAAATTCCTCTATTTTCCACGACTTCTTTTCCAATTCTTCACGTTTTTCTTCCTCCATCTCTTGCACATCTGTAACCCGGTGTCGCGCGTCTCCATCCTTTGAAACTATCCTAAACACCTTTACAAATCCATGTCCATGAGTGAACTGAGGCGGATTTTACCGATAATTGCAAAAGCCATTGCCCATGGGTCCGATTCCAACTTCATCACAGCTAAAGGAAGCGACCTGCTCTCCAGGTGGTATGCTGAGTCTGAAATGCGGTTTGTGGAAGTCTTCATGCGTGCACGGCAGGTTGCTCCTGCAATCATTTTCCTGGACGAACTGGATTTCCTAGCACCCGTACGTGGAATTTCCGCAGGAGAAACTCATGTGACAGCCAGGATCTTAAATCAGCTCCTTTCGGAAATGGACGGGCTCGGAAAACTTGGAATATCGTGGTACTGGGCGCCACCAAGACATAATTGACCCTGTCCTGATCCGTTCATGACGCTTTGATGAACTCATCCTGGTGCCTATTCTGGATAAGGGTTCTTGGGGGAAATTTTCAAAGTGCACACAAAAAAGAAGAAAAAGAAGAAGAGCTGCTCAAAATCTTTTTTGTTGTTTATTCATCTTTTTAGTTATTCTATTCTTTTTTATTACTTTATTATTAATTTTTTTACTGGCTCTGTGTTATTCTTCTTAATAAGCGGTTATTTATAAATAGAATTACTTATTGACAACCTGTTTCAAAGGGCATCTCCGGAATAAAATTAACTGGCTCAGAAAATCATTTATATATAAACTCTTCAAATTATGTTAACCAATGGCATTAAATATCATAATTACTATCAGTAATACATATGCAGCTTCCAACACCCGAAGATCTTAAAAAAAGAAGAAATGAACTCGGGCTTACTCAGAGCGATCTGGCTAAAAGGGCAGGCGTAAGCCAGCCACTCATAGCGCGTATAGAATCTGGAGATGTAGATCCAAGGCTCTCAACGGTCAGAAAAATCCTTGATGCTTTTGAGGATGCTGAGAAGGAGCAGCAGATTATTATAAGGGACCTGATGCATTCCCCTGTCCTTCATGTTTCTCCTGAAGACTCAGTAGAAGAGGTAGTAAACCTTATGCATATTCATGGGTTTTCACAGATTCCCGTTCTTGATAAGGGTATTCCGGTTGGAAGTGTTTCGGAGGACATGATCGTAAGACTGATGGCCGAGAGCAAGAAAAAATCTATCTCTCAGTTGAAAGTTTCAGGGATAATGGGGGATTCGTTTCCGACAGTGTCTCCTGGTATCTCAATCTCAGTAGTTTCGTATATACTCGAAGGAAACCCTGCTGTACTTGTGGTAGAAAAAGGAGCAGTCGTAGGCGTTGTAACAAAACACGATGTAATGATGCTCCTTAAGGGCAAGTGAGTTTATTCCCTTTTCCTTCTTCCTTAAATATCGAAATCTAAAATTTAACTGGAAAAGCACATGAATTATATAGTAGTATTCAATTAAACCTGAATCCTTGATTTAATTTAGTGATCAACATATCTTATATGATACTAAAAGATGGCAAGTGTATCCGAAAAGCTATCAGGGCAGGAAACACTGCATAGCTCTCCTTGCACACTATATTTATGAAAATTATTACCCTGAATTATTTCTGGGTTGTATGGTTGAAAATTACAGGCTTACGTAAATTTCCTAATAAATAATATACAAAGCGAGTTAATTTCTAAAAAAGTGTGGAGCATAAAAAATATGGATCTGGAGGATACCCTTCTCATGTTGACTGGTCCCGTACCTGTTGACCTCGAGAAAGTTAAAGATAAGTTTGAGGAAAGGGAAAAAGCCATTACCTTGTCCACAACGAAACATCTGCAGGTATCATGAATCCAGCTGTCCAAATCAGCAAACTTGCAAAAAAACACGATGCTCTTTTTATCATGAACGCCGTAACCTCTCATGGAGGAGACGAGGCCAAAGTTGATGATTGGGGTGTTGACATTGCAGTTGCAGGTTCGCAGAAATGCCTCGCAGTTCCACCAGAAATAGCAGCCGTTTCCGTAAGTGAAAAAGCTTTTGAGTCCATAGACAGTGTAAAGAAGAGGCCTTATTATAATGACCTGAAAGCATATAAAAAGAGAGGGGACAGGCCAGGGTATGAAACACCTTAGATGCCTGCAATTCTTCTTTTCTATGCATTTCAGGAAGCACTTCATATCGTTAAAGGAGAGGGTATGGAGGCAAGGAACAAAAGGCACAGAGACCTCTCCGGAGCTGTAAGAGCAGCAGCTGGCACAATTAAATATAGAAATTCCCTCAGCTTAACGAGTACAGCCAGTACCCCAAAACGTCACTGCAATGAAATCTCCTGCAGGGATTGACAGAGAAGATATCAAAAATGATATGAAGAAGCGCGGCGTATTATTGCTGATGGGCAGAAATGCCTGAAAAACAAAATTTTCAGTATTGGAAGTATAGGAAATGTGACTGCAAGGGACGTTGTCCCTAACATCAAACAACTGGAAATCGTGCTGAATAAACGCGGTTATATTGACAATTTGGGAGCAGGTACTGAAGCTGCAATAAGCGTTAATGACAGGTATGATAGGATTTAAAAAATCCTTCATAACCAAGGTTTATAAACGTTTCAGAAAAACAGAAGAATAAAACTTAGAATATATATTTAAATTCCGATCGGATTCACATGTTTACAATAGGAATTGCAGATACTACGTTTGCGCGCTATAATATGGGGCGTGCGGCAATCGACGAGATACAGAAAAACGTATCCGTGCAGATCAAAAGGGTAACCGTCCCCGGGATAAAAGATCTTCCGGTAGCAGCCAAAAAACTTATTGAAGAAGAAGGCTGCAATATAGTGATGGCACTCGGCATGCCCGGAGGCAAGGAAAAAGATAAAATGTGCGCTCATGAAGCTTCTCAGGGCCTTATCATGGTTCAGCTCATGACCAATACCCATATTATCGAGGTCTTTGTCCATGAGGATGAAGGAAAAGATGAGAAAGAACTCGCTTTTCTCATGGACAGGAGGACCCGTGAACATGCCATAAACGTGATAAAGCTGCTCTTCAAGCCGGAAAAGCTGGTCAGGGAAGCGGGTACTGGTCAGAGGCAGGGTTTTGAGGATGCAGGCCCTTTGAAAATGTGAAACAACTTAAGGAATGGTGCAAATTTAATTTCAAATACTTATACATTACATTACCATTAATGATATTGGGAAGTGCAATTATAGAGCCATTAGCAAAGTGAAAACTTGAAGTCATATTTCAACCATTCCTTAGTAACTTTTAATTAAAAACAAAACTGGAGACCTTATTAGATGACAATCAGCCTAGGATTTGTTGTAGCTGAATTTAACAGGGACCTTACCTATCAGATGGAGCTGCTTGGAAGGGAGCATGCAGAGTTTCTGGGAGCAACAGTTAAAGAGACCATTCTCGTGCCAGGGGTCTTTGATATGCCTCTTGCAATCAAGAAGCTCTGTCAGAATGAGGATGTTGATGCAGTTGTTACTATAGGATCGGTAATCGAAGGTGAGACCGATCACGACCAGGTTGTTATGCAGCATGCCGCAAGGAAGATTATGGACCTTTCCCTTGAGTTCAACAAGCCGATAACGCTTGGAATTCCTGGTCCGGGTATGACCAGGATGGCTGCTCATGAACGTGTCGACTATGCTAAAAGGGCAGTCGAAGCTGCTGTAAAACTAGTACAGCGGCTGTGATATTCTTTAATGTCTCAATAGCTAGCAAAATGAAACAAAACCAGGACCATTCCTATGTCATCCATAAGGCTTAAGCGTGTAGAAGAATCCGCAACGATCAGGATCTCCAATATTGCAACCAGAATGATTAAAGAGGGCACAGACGTTATCAACTTTAGCCTTGGCGAACCTGATTTCGATACCCCGAAAAATATCTGTGATGCTGCGGCAAAGGCTATGTATGAAGGAAAGACCCATTATGCTCCTTCTGCCGGCATTCCTGAATTAAGGGCGGCCATTGCCGAAAAAATGAAGACTGAAAACGGTCTGGATGTGACCGAAAAAGATGTGCTGGTCACCCCGGGTGCAAAGCAGGGGATTTTTGAAGTTATGATGAGTGTCCTTGGCGACGGGGATCAGGCGATCCTTTTTGACCCTGCCTGGGTTACTTATGATGCCTGCGTCCGTTTTGCAGGTGCAGATACGGTATGGGTACCTACGGTTCCTGAGAAAGGTTTCCTGCCTGACAATTTCTCCGAGTCCATTAATAGCAAGACAAAGCTTATTGTTGTAAATAGCCCTAGCAACCCTACAGGCGGTGTATTCGGGAAAAAGACCCTGCAGTGTATTGCTGATCTTGCAATTGACCACGATCTTCTGGTACTCTCAGATGAGATCTATGAGAAAATCATCTATGACCGGGAACACATAAGTATTGGCAGTTTCGATGGAATGCAGGAAAGGACTGTTACTGTAAACGGTTTTTCCAAGGCATATGCAATGACAGGCTGGAGGCTTGGGTACCTTGCAGCTCCACCTGATATATTTAAGCTTCTGCAGAAGATCCAGTCGCACTCAGTAAGTAGCGCCACTACATTTGTCCAGTACGGAGGGCTTGAAGCTCTTCAGGGCTCACAGGACAGGGCCCGGGCGATGGTAGACCGCTTTAAAATGCGTAGAGATATACTCATTGACGGGCTGAATAAAATGGGGCTTGAGTGCAAGAAACCGGATGGAGCATTTTATGCCTTTGCCAATGTAAGCGAGTATGGGAACGGGACAGAGGTTGCTGAAAAACTCCTGAAAGAAGCTCATGTGGCAGTAACTCCGGGAATTGCTTTTGGGGCTTCCGGTAAGGACTTTATCCGGATTTCCTATGCAACATCCATTGATAGAATTCGTGAAGCTCTCGACAGACTTGAAAAAGTATTTGTATAAAATAGTATACAGGCGGTATGGGTAAATTTACCCGTGCCGTTTAAGGACTTCTTTTATTATTGCAGCGCTACTGCAAAGGGGGCATTCTTTTGAAAGCGGGATTCTTACTACTTTTGCAGGAAGCCCTCTTTTACTAAGTTCTTTTTCCAGAAACTCAATTTCAAAACGCTGGTCGTAGCCAAGAGCAATGATGTCAGGTCTTATGACCTTCAGGGGTTCAAAAATATCCTTTTCACTGCCAAGAACGGCTTTGTCTACCGTTCCAAGCGCATATACCATCTCAAGCCGCTGTTCCTCAGGAATTATTGGTTTTGGCTTATGAGTCACATTCGAATCCCTGGCAACAATGACAAAAAGCTCATCTCCAAGATCCCTTGCCTGAGCCAGGAAATAAACATGTCCCGGATGGAGAATATCAAAAGTTCCGGTAGCTAGTACGCGTGTCAATAAATCACCTGGTTTCGGGTAATATCCTGCAAGCATAAGAAACTTACTGAAAACAGCCTTACTTTCTGACCTGTAAGTATTCTATGTTGTTCAATTCGTAAATAGTGTGAATGTTCATTGATTGCTCTCAAAACAGTCCAATATTACGGATGTTTAATTATTATAAGTAATATATTTGATTTATAATTATGTATAATTAATTATTGAAATGGAAAACTGACAGCAATCGTTTGAAGCCAAAAACTCATAACCAGGATTTTAAGTTCTCATAGAGCTGGCTGTTACCAGGGGTTATCACAGGTGATCTGGTGAACCTGTTGATTGCTCAAGTTGAAAGTGATACTCAGAAAACAAGATGCTTCAGAGTGTATTTTTATCAGCCCTGTAAGATCACAAGTAATATATAATCTGGCAAAAATTACCTTTTAGAGAAGTTTATAGTAAGAGGAAGCCCGTATGGTTAAAAAATCGGTTCATGAGATTAATAAAAAAATTGAAGATGGGAGTGTCAATGTAGTCACAGCCGAGGAAATGGTTGGAATTGTTGAAAACCTTGGCGTGGAAGGTGCTGCAAAAGAAGTGGATGTGGTTACTACAGGCACTTTCGGAGCCATGTGCTCTTCAGGTTTAATGCTTAATCTGGGTCACTCGGAACCTCCTATCAAAATTCAGAAAGCCTGGTTTAATAATGTGGAGGCATATAGTGGGCTTGCTGCTGTTGACGCTTACCTTGGAGCTGCCCAGATCTCGGAGACGCGCGGAATTCAGTATGGTGGAGCACATGTAATAGAAGACCTGCTGAGAGGAAAAGAAATCAAAGTGCATGCTACATCCTATGGGACAGATTGCTACCCCAGGAAACGTCTTGACACCAGAATCACCCTTGATGACTTAAACGAAGCAGTCCTGATCAACCCGAGGAACGCTTACCAGAAATACAACGCTGCAACAAACAGTTCTAAACGGATCCTGAATACTTATATGGGCGAGCTTCTGCCCAATTTCGGGAACGTTACCTACTCAGGTGCAGGAGTGCTGTCTCCCCTGTCAAACGACCCCAGCTATGAAACTATAGGGACAGGCACAAGGATTTTCATGGGAGGTGCCCAGGGTTATGTTATAGGAAACGGGACTCAGCACTCTCCTTCGAGCGGGTTTGGGACACTTATGCTTAAAGGAAACCTCAAGGAGATGAGCCCTGAGTATTTAAGAGCCGCCTCATTTACAGGTTACGGGTCAACCCTTTACATGGGAATTGGAATTCCTATACCCATTCTGAACGAAAAGCTTGCAGCTGCAACTGCAGTACGTGATGAGGATATCAATACCAGTGTTCTGGATTACGCTGTGGGCAGCAGAGATAAGCCTGTGATAAGGCAGGTAAATTATGCCGAACTCAGGTCAGGTTCTGTGCAGATAGAAGGAAAGGATGTCCCAACATCTTCACTTTCGAGCTTCAAGAACGCGAGAAAGATTGCAAATGAACTTAAAGACTGGGTGGAACATGGGAAATTTTTTGTCAGCATGCCTGTGGAAAGACTTTGCAGTGAAGGCTCGGCAAAGCCTATGAAGGAGACTCAGGCAGTGCCTCTCGTAAAAGACGTCATGTCCGATTTCTTTGTCACTATCAAAAAGGATCAGACTGCCCAGGACGCTGCCAAGAAGATCTGGGAGAATTCTTTCAACCACCTTGCAGTGGTTTCTGATACAGGTGAGCTTGTAGGAATACTTACTGCCTGGGATATATCAAAAGCCGTTGCAGAAAATATTTTTGATTCCGTAGAGAGCATCATGACGAAAAGGGTTCTCACCTGTGCTCCGAACGAACCTGTAGACCTCGCAGCCCGCAGACTTGACCGCTATGGCGTTTCGGCAATGCCTGTAATCGATACTCAGAGAAAGGTTCTTGGAATTATCACAAGTGACAATATAAGCAAACTCCTTGCAAGGAGGTACTGAGCATGAAAATAAAGATCTGCATCCCTACTGAAAAGATACACGACCCCATTATCTCCGAGTCTATTATTGAAACAGGAATCCGGCTTAATATTATGGTCGCAAATATTGACTCGACTTATGGTGAGCTGATTGCAGACGTTAAAGATTTCAGGTTCGATAAGATTAAAAATGCTCTTGAAGTAAGAGGAGCAATAGTTTCAATTCTGGACCAGCCAATTCACTGGGATGAGGAAGAATGTGTTGAATGCGGGGCCTGCATCTCAGTTTGTCCTATGAATGTTTATTCTTTTGATGAGGACTGGAACCTCTGTGTGGCCGAAAAGAAATGCATCCAGTGCGGCATGTGCATCAAGATGTGCCCGCACGGGGCTTTAAAGCTGGGAGAATGAAAAAACTGAAGCTCAGTTTTTTCTCTTTTTTCCTTTCTCTTTTTTCAGTTTTCTATTCCGGCTATAGTATTCAAATATAGGTATATGAGTGGATACCAATTTCTATTTTGAAACTCCCATTATTTATAGATTGAAACAAATAATTATAATGTATAGCAGGATGATAAAAGGTGAAAGTCATCTGCAGTCAGAAATGTCTGCGGTTTGAAACCCCCTTCTGTGAGAACTGCATTTTAATAGTTTCTCAGCAACCTCTGCAAAAACAGGTTTTTTTCTCTGTATTTTATTCATTTTTGGAGATAAAGCAGGTGAGGGAATCTTTACAACGAAAACTAAATCTTTACAAAGAAAGCTAATTTACAAATTAATTTTGGAATCCTTAAAAAGGTGAGCAAACTATGAGAATCCTAGTGCTTTATTCAGGCGAACTCGGAAAAAAAGTTATTCAGAATCTTATTAACTCGTCAACTTTTTGCGTGTCGTGTGGTGAACTCTGCAACCACTGCCGCCAGGCAAGAAAATCTTATGCAAACCTTGTTGTGGGAATTCATGAGTTTCCGGATGATCTTCCTTCTTTTATCGAAGAGCCTTCCCAGTTCCTGCCTCCAAAACTTCCGGAATGTGACCTGATCCTTGCCATAGGGATCCATCCAGATCTCTTTGCAGCTATTCCTGAAGTCGTGCAGAAAACAGGAGCAAAAGCTGTAATCGCCCCTGCTGAGGACTCAAAAAAGACTCCTGCCGGTGTCCTAGAGCAGCTCAGAAAAGAACTTGAAGCCACAGGTATCGAATTCGAGGCTCCAAAGCCATTCTGTGCCCTTGAAAAGACCGGAAAACCAGTTATAGATGCTTTTGTTGACCTCGGCTTCGGAAGGCCGTTGCTCAGGATAGAGATGAGCCCTGATGGGAAGATGTTCATAGGTGCAGGTGTGCTCAGGGACGCTCCCTGCGGCTCGACGTGGTTTATCGCAAAGAAGCTCGGATGGACAGATTTTTCAGAATATAAAGAGACCGTCTCAGGAGCACACCATTCCTATCCCTGTACAGGAAGCATGGACAAGGATCCTCAGATCGGAGATACTATCCTTCACAAAGCCGGATATATTATTAGAGAGGCTGTGGAAGGAGGAATTGAGTGTGCAAAAAAAGAAAAGGCCAGGTTTTCGACAACCTGTATTAATGAAACTCCTGCCTTAACTTTTGAAAATTAAAAAGAGAAAATATGAAGGCACAGTTTTTTTCCGTGCCTTTCCTTCTTTTACCTGGAAAAAAAGGCATTTATCGGGTTAAGGAATAGTTGAAACGCATATGAAATTCTTCGAACAACAGGCACAAAGAAATGAAAGTGCTGGAAAGCACTTTCATGCTAAATATGACTTCAAGTTTTCACTTTGCTAATGGCTCTATAATTGCACTTCCCAATATCATTAATGATAAGGTCGTGGCCATGAATTATAGATCAATTCTGAAAAGCGAGTACATCCCATATATTCAATGAATATATTAAGAGATTCTTATGCTTTCGATTTTCAATGATTCAGACCCACGACCCGTTAATTCGATGGGTATAATTACTTTGACTATATATGTTTTATGTGTATGCAGATAGGAATTGTGATTCATAACCTCCAGCTTATGGATTCTCCCCAGACGATAAAAGATATTCTTACTCTACTTTCCAGGGAAAATAGTATAAATGCCTGCCTCTGCGGTACCATGGGAAAAGTTGCTGCAATTGATGCCGGACTTGAAGACCTGATTGAAATAGAACAGTTTCTAAAACCCAGTGCCTGTATAGAGTCTCTTTTCGAGTCAAATGACCTGGTGTGCCTCCTGAACCATGGCCGTGAGCTTAAAACAGGCCGGACTTTTGGAAGGATCGTAGTTTCAAATATTAAAAATCCTGAAGAGAAACCCCTAATACAGATTGAAAGGCCTGGATGCCTTGATGGTGAAATTATTCCCTGGAACAGAGATGCAGATCCTCATGCAAAAAAACTATCCAACCTTCTTAACCTGAAAATTTCCCAGCCTCCACTGCCAGTCAATTCAATAGAGGTCAGCAAGCATGGAATGCAGATCCTTAGAAGAATATCGACATTTTCTGGAGCAAACATAATGGTCGAAGGGATTGTGGTCGGAAAAGCCACTTCTTCTGAAGTCGCCATTATCTCTGAAAATGGTTTTCTGACTGCAATAGAAGGAGGAATTATTAAGGAACAGGGCATCGAAATCCTTCACAGGCATGAGGAAAGAGTTCCTATAGATCTTTCCACAGCATGGGTAAAAACCTCAGCTTCCCGAAAAAAAACAGATGGCTGCAAAAGCCTGATCGTAAACAAAAACGAAGTGTTAGCGAAACCCCTTCCTCTGAAAAATAATTTTTTACAGGAGCAAAACACGGAAGGTGGAGTCAAGGTCATTCTTATAGACCACTGTGCAGAGCGTTCATTTGAGCTGAAAGAAGGAGCAGGCTTTGCCATCACTGTTGGAGATGATACCACAGAGATTGCAGGAAGTATCTTATCCAGGTTTGGAATACCGGTTCTTGGGATTACGGATGGGGATTGTGATGAACTCGCAACTGCGGTGAACTATGCTTCTGGTTCACTGATCCTGCATTTAAAACCCGGAAGGGATGATGAGTTGGGGAGAAAGCTTCAGCAGGACCTCTTTTCTGGAAAATATACTGCTTTTTTTGAAAATCTTGATAGTCTGAAGCAGAAGGTCATAACTCTTGCAGAATATTCTCTGGAGTCCGTCTCCAAATATTGAAATTTTGCCTGTAGTCTGAATCTTTACCTGTACTGATACCAGAAATGGTAAAATCGGGATTTATTCCGGATTAGCTAGGTCCTGAGCTTCCAGGGAGCATGATTAGGTTTTAAAAAAGATAATTAATATCTCCTAAATAATTAACATAAACTATGTGTTAATTTAAATGAGAATATGCAACATTTTATAATATTTATGATGAAAACAAATGTTTTTAATATATCAAGATCTCTGATATTTAAAAATAAATCATATAACAAACATGAATTTCAGAGTAACTGAAAATTCATTACAATTGCCGGAAGCTCAATTTACGATGTAGAATCAGAATTTAATATGTAGAATAAGAAATGAATATAAAATAATTTTGAATTGCAGTCTGATCATAAACAAGAACCTAAAAATCTTGAGGTTTGCGGATGAAAATGAAAGTTGTATTAATCATCTTCGCTCTTATAGTCTCGATGCAGGTCGTTACTGCTTCTGATATAGGGGTTGGGGTAAGCCCAGGAAACATGAGTTACAGGCTTGCTCCTGGAAGCTCGGAAGAGCAGCCACTGTATGTGATAAATACAGGGACTGAAACTGCAACATATAACCTTTTCGTAGATGAAAGTGCTTACGATAGCTGGTTTGCATTTTCTGTCTCTTCATTTGAACTGAGACCAGGGGAAAATAAAGAAGTTAAGGTAACGCTCAGTGTCCCGGCTTCGGCTGAAGAGGACATGGACTGCAAGATAAAAATCCCATGTACCGTGCCTGGAGGAGAGGTCGGAACAGGGATTATAATCCCTGTTCATATCGAGCTTTTAAGCTCTGTAAGTTCTTCAGGGAAGAGCTCTTCCGGCAGCAGTTCTTCCGGTGGAGGAGCTTCCCCGGAATCCTCCAGCAACGTAGAAGTCAAAGAACTTTCACAACAGTATGTCGCAAGCGGAAACAAAGTCAGGTTTAGTTTCACGCAGAATGCCACCTGCGTCAAGTATGTGGAGTTTGATGCAAAAAAAAGCCTTGGAAAGACCACAACTGTTGTCGAGATGTTAAAAGGGCGGTCCACTCTAACCTCGAGTATACCTGACGGTGAAGTCTACAGATACCTGAATATCTGGGTTGGAAACGACGGCATTGCAACTCCAGAAAATATAGAAAATGCCGTAATCGGTTTTATGGTGAATAAAACCTGGGTATATGAAAACGATATTGACATAAGTTCAATCTCCCTGAACTGTTACGACGGCGAGAAATGGGAGCCTCTGTCTGTAAAGCAGGTAGGAGAGGACGAAGGTTTTCTCTGCCTTGAAGCCGAAACCGTACGTTTTTCTCACTTTGCCATAACAGGCAAGAAAACGGACGAAACTGGTATGGATTTAGGGTTAGTTCCAATCACAAAAGCAGGTGAAAAGTTAAAAGATACTGCTGAAAACCTTGAGTCAAATGCAGTTAAGAATTTTGAAGAAAAGAGTCCCGTTGTTTTGTCAAAAATTGAAAGCTATAAACAAATACTTCGAGAGCTCTTCCTGGATCTGATTCAGTTTGTGCAGGGTAAAGTTTGATGATTTCAGGCTGCTTTATAGATCTAAAGCTAAGATCTCTTACCCGTATAAATGGACATAAGTGAGCCTTTGCCAATTTGGCTATTAATGCTTTAAACCTTAGTTCCCATATTTTAAGCGCATAATTTTCATAATCTGTTTGAATTCTCCTAATTCATGCGCAGTTGCGCATGAATTTGCCTTCTTTTTACCTTCAATTAGAAAAATTTAAACACAATTATGTGCTTATATTATAAGCACATATGAAACCTGCACTCCGTATCAAGAAAATAAATGGAATTGAATACTGGTATGAAGACACCCCTTACTATGACAGAGAAAAGAAACAGATTCGCTATCGATCCAAATACGTTGGTAGAAACATAAACGGCAAACCTGTTAAAATTCGAGATACATTGAACTCCAATAGGGAAATTTCTTTGCCTTCTAGCAAACCTGTAAAAGCTTACAACTATGGTGAGCTTCTCCCCTTACAAAAAATAACAGATGAACTCCAGATTGGAGAGTATCTCGGAGATCTGTTTAAAGAAAAAGACAGAAACATGATACTTTCAATCGCACTCAATCGTATAGCTCGTCCTACAGCTATGTATAACCTTAAAACCTGGTACGAGAATTCTGCTCTTTCCCTTGAGTGGCCTGAGTTGCCTTTCAAAAGTCAAAACATTAGCAACTTACTTGCTAAAATAGGGAACAGTAACATTCCATCTATATTTATGGGCAAAATGCTCAGAAATCTTGGGACAAAACGAACATTAGTATATAATCTTAGCAGTTTTTCAAATTACTCTCAGCTGATAAATCTCCTTGTATACGGATATAACAGGGATGATCTTGATCTCCCACAAATAAATCTCTCTATGATTGTGGATAAGGAACAAGGCATTCCTGTGATGTATGATATCTATCCAGGAAGTATTGTTGATGTTACAACTCTTAAAAATACAATAAAAAAGATAGAATCTTACGGAGTGGAAGATTATACACTGGTAATGGACCGAGGATTCTTCAGCAAGGGTAACATTGAAGAGTTGCTCCATGAAAAAATCTCTTTCATTATGCCGGCTACAATGACACTTAAAAGTGTCAAGGAGCTTATGAGTTCAGCACAAAAAGACATTGAAAGTCCAGAATACCTACATAAATTTAACAAGAAACCAATATTTGTAAAGCCTGTTGTTCTTGAAGAAAAGGAGTTTACACTCAATGGATACTGTTTTTATGATCCAAAAAGAGAACTGGAAGAGAAAAACGCATTTTACTCTCATCTTTATGATGTGAAGGAAAAACTAGAAAAAGCAGCGATTCCAGGATGGAAGAAACCAGAAGAAGTATTCAAAGAGAGAGCAAAGGAAATGTCAAGTTACTATTCATGGGAACGGATAGATGACCATTTCAGGATTGATATCAAGAAAAATGCGGTATCTCAGAGAGTAAACAGAATGGGGAAGTTTTTCCTATTCTACAATGGGGAACGTGACTGGATGGAATGTCTTACCATATACAGAGAAAGGGATATTGTCGAAAAAGGATTCAAAACGATGAAGAATGATATTCAATCACTTCCACTAAACACAAATAAAGATTCGACAACAAAAGGATTCATATTTATCTGTTTCATTGGACTCATTATTAGAATGAGGCTACTCAATAGAATGAGGGAGACGAAGATTATAGGGGAATATACAGTTGAAAGTTTACTCTTAGAGCTTGAAAAGATAAAAAAAGTAGAACTGCAAAATGGGGAAATAATAGTTACAGAAATCACAAGAAAGCAAAAAGAAATTATGGAAAAATTGAATTTATGCGCTTAAAATAGCGGAAGTCAGGATATAAAGTAAACGTGCCAGATCGTGCGCAAAACGTACGCATCCTTTAGTAGCGAAGAGATGAGTACATTGGTATCGACTACAAGTAGTATTTCTTCCGCGTCTCGCTCCATGCTCTTTCCCTTGCTGCTTCAAGCCCCACCAGGTCATCCTCGTTCAGTGAAGGCTCATCTTTGCACCGCTCAAATAAAGCCTACTTCAATTCTTCTTTCTCTCACAAGGGTGTAGATCTTTTTCTTCAGATACGGCCCTGGGAGCCCTGAACAGCAGATGAATGATGCGCCTCTCCTATTATATGACAAATGCAGGGAAAAAGAGTTTCGCAAAACGTGGGGTCGGTGAGATTTGAACTCACGACCGACGGGTCTCCCCGACAAGCGAACATCTTCGGGAGCAGTGAGTTAGGTCAGTGCTCCAGCGTGTCATCATCAAATCAGCAGACCCGATAGTTCATCATACGCTAATACCGCTGGAGCCCGTCGCCATTCCGGACTAGGCCACGACCCCAGCAGTTTTCTTATACAAATTCTGCGTATATTGATTTAAGCATTGTGTTTCCTGATTCGGACCTCATATCCGGGTGATGAAGATGATGACAAGGAACACTGCCATTACGATGATGAAGATCAGAAGGTAGAGAAGATCATGTTTTGTGTCGGCAGCCGGTTTTTCCTGCAGGGGGACACGGATGACTGTATCTGCCGGTCTATCTGAATCAATGGTTAAACTCGGTGAAGATTTCTTTAATTCAAAAAGCTCCATGAAAGAATAGAAGCTTTCTGTAGTTCCTCCGGAAATAACCACCTTTCCATTTGCGACGGCGTCTTCAGGATTGAGCTTCGCCAGAACCAGTTGCTTCCAGGTCAGCGAGTCGGTCACGATCTCAAACTGCCACTTGCTCGCGGATGGGGGATCCACCTCGAGAATGCCCTTACGAACGTTCAACGTGTAGTGATTCTGCATCATGGGGTCATTCATATTGCTGTCGGTCAGCTGAAGGCTAACGACGATGTCCTTCTCCATCGATTTCGATGCATTGAGACTGACGGACAGGATACGATGCAGGGTTGTCATGGGCATCAACTCAACAAAGTTATCTCCAATATTCGAAAAAACAAGCTTTGGATTACCGAGTGCGTAGCCCCTAGTAGTCTGGTTGGTCATCAACAAGTAGTCGGACAGAAGCATGTTGCGCGCCTGCGAATTCATTGTGTTTTCCGCCAGGGTCAGCATGGCCGCCTTCTTGGTCTCGAATGCCACAGAGTTATTCGGGTCCAGCACGAGCGCATCGTCGGCGAGTCTCAATGCCCATTCCGGGTTGATATCCAGAGCCGCTTGGGCTTTACTTGCCAGATCTCCATCGCCTTCAGCGAGGAAGGCCGACATCTCTGCCTCACTCCGGGTAGTTTGTGGAAACAGATCCCTTACTTCGCCGGTGTAGTAACCGCGGTAATAGCGGAAGATGTGGACGATGTTCCATTCTTTCGATCCGTAAATCTCCTGCAAATAGGGACTGGAAGCAAGATGGGGCGGCAACACGATCAGGTCCATCATCTCCTCCGCTGTATAGCCTTTGTTCATGTAGTAGAGTGTTTGGTCATTCACGAACTGGATTGCATCGCTGAAGTTGGTGAGGTATTGGCTGACGTTTTCTTTACCGCTTGTGACGGGATTGGGGCCATGGATCGTCACCAGGTATTCGGGATTGAGTCCCCTCGCAATCTTCAGGGTATTGACGTAATCCAGCGGATCCCTCAGGCGGCTGCCTCGCGTGGTGGAGATAGCCGGAAATGCCTCGTAGACGACGGCGATCTGGATCAGGACTTCTTTTTGCGGCAACCACACCAAGAGGACATCTGTCGTCTCACCGGCCACGGGAATGAGAACTACATCAACACCGGAGATTGTCAGCCTTGTCTCTTCCTTGATGGTCTTTGTCGGCGCCAGGAAGCCTGATGGCCCGAAAATCTGCGGCCCGGCAAGCGCGTAGCCGGCATACCAGCCTTTTCCGTCCCGGACGGGTGCGTCCTGGAACAACGCTCCTACCATCTTGCTACCGCCCTCGACTCGCGACGGATAGACCGGGCCGAACCATTCGCTGAACATGTTACTCAGCAGGCTCTCGTGACCGATGATTTCCGTTTGTTCGTCGGCAAAGACAGAGGCGCCGTTGACATGGCAGTCATGGTGATGGGTGTAGATGATTGCTTTTACGGGTTTCTTGTCGAAGATATTGTCCAGGTTGGCATTGAATGCATCCTTGACCTTCTGTGCCGCTGGAATGCTCTCCCCAGGATCTACGATTATCAAGCCGTCGACGCCCTCGATAAGCACGGGATTGTCCCGGTTGTATCCTCTGGCAACCCAGACACCGTCTGTTACTTTTAACACTGCGGGTGGAAAGAACTCCTCATACTTGGCCAGGAGCGTCGGATGGACGGGTACTGTCTCCGGCTCATATGGCACCGATACTGCTTCAGGTTCTTGTGCCGCTACGCAAACAGCTGTCCCGGCCAGAGCCAGGATGGTCACGAGGACCAAAAGTTGGAATTTCGTTTTCATTGCCTTTCTCCTTATCTTTTGAACATCGATCGATGCACGGCGAACGTTTCGCGTACTTTGTTTCCGCATAGCCGTTTCTATTCTTCTCCATAGTCTTCCTTCCCAACCTCACCCCTGATTGGGTGAGTTCGATCAGGTTTGAAAGCTTTCAATAGCTCCTCCTTTCTAGGGGGTGGAATATCCATTACCTCGGACGACAGTCTTCGTAGGGCGGCTGTCCACCGTTCGCTCAAGAAGGCGAACAATTGCTCCAGGTTGAGAACAACCGGCGCTCAACGGTATGCAGGCGTTCAATGTAGGTGCGCCGCTACCTGCGGCCCTGGTACTCGCTCCGCCACAAGCGACGCTGGTAGGCGTGGTAGACGCCGGGTTCTTCGTTCGTTTTGTTCATTTCGGTTATCCTATATTTCACTGTAACTATATAAAGTCCTATATTTCGCTATAACTACATAACTTTACTTCTGATATTCATTAGTTCAGATTTACTGTAGTTCCAAACGACTTTTCTTAATCATTTCTGATTTTTTCCCAATATTTCATAAAAAACGCGTTGTAATCTTCGTGTGTTGGTACAAGCGAAGGTTTCATAAAAAATCACCATCGGAGGATAGTATAAACTCTGAAATAAATTTTACGATTTTATACGACAGAAAATAGAATTTTAGACAAAAATAAAATGTATTTTTTTAAGGGAAGCTAAATTCAATGTATTTTTTTGAGAATAAAACATTTCTATCACTTATTATTCTATAGGATTTTTTAGGTCCCTCAATGTATATCTTGCCATTCCTACCGTTATACCCCGCAAGTTCTTCAATTGTCTACTCTTTCATTTCCCATTTCTTTGACACTTCAGCGCATAATCCGAGTACTTACAATCCGCCCTGAGGCCTGTAGCCAGCCAGAGTGAAAAACTCAAACATTTAACATCTTTAACATCTCAATTGTTTCAGTAGTAGGTAACTGGCATTCATAGTCCTTGCAGACATAAGCAGTTGCCTTTCCTTCAATTGGATATTGTTCTTTTGTATACTTTGCCAGGTCCGTAATTTCGGGTTTTTCTCCATCAGGTCTGAAAATAATCACCTTGTTGGGCACGAAATAGCTCCATAGTTCTTCCAGCATATGTCCCGTGTCCTGAGCCCCGGGCTTTCCTGAGATTATCACTTCATATGAAGGCCCGAGCCTGAAGTCAAGAGCAGACAGAAACGCAGTATATGCGGAAGGGGCTTTTATTATCAGCTTTGAAAATGCGCGTTCGAGTCTGTCAGCTGTTTCTTCGAGTCCGGGGTCTGCAATTATTCTGGAAAGGCGCAAAAGGTTCAACATTTCTACTGAGTTCCCGGATGGTATTGCTGAATCTGTAAACTCCTTTTTTCTGAAGATAAGAGCCTCGCTGTCATTGGATGTAAAATAAAGTCCGCCGTTGATAGGGTCCCAGAAGTGTTCAAGCAGCTCGCTGTTCAGAGAAACTGCAGCTTTAAGGTAGCGCAGTTCGAATCCTGCCTCATAAAGCTCCAGGAGCCCATAAATCAAAAAGGCATAATCATCGGAAGTTCCGTAAATCCCTGCAACCCCTTCCCTGTAGCGGTGAAGCAGCCTGCCATCTGAACTATAAAGAGTCTTAAGAATAAAATCTGCAGCTTTCTCTGCGGCTTTTAGATATTTCTGTTCTCCAAAAACCTGAAAACCTTTTGCAAAGGCTGCAATCATAAGCCCGTTCCAGTCGGTAAGTATCTTATCATCCTTTGAAGGTTTTTTGCGCTCATACCTGGCTTTAAGGAGTTTACCCCTGGCATTGTTTACACGTTTTTCTATTTCTTCTACAGGAACCTTAATTTCGGCTGCAAGGGACCCTGATGAACGCGCCATATAGAAGAGGTTAGTCCCGGTTTTTCTGCCTCTTATTTCTTCTTCAAAGTTGCCCCCCTCTCTCAAATTGAACATTTTAATAATCAACTCGGAATCCTCAGGGCCAAGGACACTCCTGACCTCTTCTATGGTCCACAGATAGTACTTTCCTTCTTCTCCTTCGACATCTGCGTCTTCTCCGCAGTAAAACCCGTCTTCTGGAGAGGTCAGGTCTCTTAAGACGTAATCAAGGATTCCTTCCGCTGTCTCTTTATACAGGTCTTTTCCTGTAACCTGATAGGCTTCGGTATACGCAACTGCGCTAAGAGCCTGGTCGTATAACATTTTCTCAAAGTGGGGCAGAACCCACATCCTGTCCGTAGAATAGCGGTGGAAACCCGATCCCAGATGGTCATAGATCCCTCCCCTGCGCATATTTTCCAGGGTATGTTCTACCATATAAAGGGCTTCAGGGTTTCCACTGCGCCTCCAATAGCGGAGCAAAAAAGAAATTCTATGCGGGGTCGGAAATTTTAGAGCTCCTCCGAAACCTCCGTATTCCGTATCAAATGAATTAAGCATTTCATCGTAAGCTTCTTCTATTATCTCTTTTCCGAGCCCCTCTCCTGAAGATTCCTCAATCATGTTCTGGATACTAGATGTAATCTTTTCAGCAGAATCAAGAACCTCTTCATGCTGCTGCTCCCAGATTTCTTTTATCCTGGGGACCAGTTCCAGCATTCCTGTCTGGCTAAAACGGGATTTTTTCGGGATATATGTGCCTGCAAAAAAGGGCTTCTTCTCCGGGGTCATGATGATATTAAGAGGCCATCCTCCTCTCCCAAGGATAATCTGACAGATAGTCATGTAAACATTATCAATATCAGGCCTCTCTTCCCTATCGACTTTTATGGAGACAAAAGCTTCATTCATAAGCCTTGCAACTTCTTCGTCCTCAAAAGATTCATGTGCCATCACATGACACCAGTGGCAGGTTGAGTATCCGATTGAGAGAAAAACAGGTTTGTTTTCTTTTCTGGCTTTTTCAAAAGCCTCTTCTTCCCATGGGTACCAGTCAACAGGATTATAGGCGTGCTGCAAAAGATAAGGACTTTTTTCGTTAATCAGGCGGTTAGGCTTTTTTCGTTCTTTTTCCAGTATAATCCCTCCTGATTCCTTCAATGTCTAAACTCTGCCTTTCAAACCCTCTCCTGTATTCCTTGCAGGAATAAGAATTAAACTCTTTATAAGTGTCCATAATAATTCCCCTCTTCTGAATGAGTAACTACGGGATCGTTGACCATCTACTGGATAGCCTTGGCGGATAGCTTGATCTTATCTCCGGGTTTTTAAATTCCTTACTTTGCAATAAGTTCTTAGAGGTGTTGATTATTCTGGGTACTGAAAAATCAGATATGCCAATTTTTCCCCAGTTAATATAGTCTCCACTGAATATTAATGTAGTGGTGTTATCTGGGCTTTTTTTCTTAGAGATTGCTGGTCAGAAGGATAATTTTGAAAAGAAAGAGTATGGGGCCTGTACGGTTCAAAAAAAAGAGTTTGTATTGTCGACGTAAAGATACAGGTTAACAGCAGGATTAATCGTTAATCTTCTTCAGGTATTCTATTTTCTACAAACTTTAACAATTTCAGGATACTTTCTGCTTTTTCAACAGCAGTAGCTGTCTCAATTCTTCACCTTTTTCTTCGTGTTTTCCTATTCTAAGAAAATTTTTAATTTTTGAGACACGGTATGAGTGCTCACGCGTTTTTTCTTCTTTTCGAGTCTGATATACTCTGATCGAACGGAGAAAGTCGATTTTTCGGAATTCGGGCCAGAAAGGAGCGCAGAAATAAGTCGCACATTCGCTGCCGTTAGCCTGCCACGGGAGGAAGTTAGAGACTCTTTCATCTCCTCCTGTGCGGACAATAAGATCTACATTCGGGACCGGGATTCCAGGAGATGGGTAGAGGTGTCTTGAAATCAAGTTTTCGTTAACATCTTCAAGAGAAAGTTTCCCGCTGGAAACGCAGGTTGCAATATCCCTTACTGCCTGAATTATATCTTGCCTGCCCCCGTAAGCGATAGCCACGTTCAAGTTGAATTTCCTGTGGTTTTCTGTGGCTTTCTCAATCTTTTCAATAGACTCATTCAGAAAAGCGGGAAGTTTTGTCCTGTCACCTATTACCCTGACCTGCGTCTCTTTTTCATAGGTTCTTTTATCGGTATAAAGCTTCAGAAACTTCTCATTGATCAGGTTGAAGAGCCCATCGACTTCTTCCTCTGAACGCCTGAAATTTTCCGTGGAAAAAGCATAGAGCGTAAGCTGTTTTACTCCAATCCTATAGCACCACTCTATAACCATTTCAGTAACTTCTGCTCCCATAGCATGTCCGAAACTTCGAGTTTTTCCCATCTGACCTGCATATCTGCGGTTCCCATCCATAATTACAGCTATATGTTCAGGGATTTCAGATCTCAGAATCTCTTTTTCAAGGATCTGCTCATACTTCTGGTAGAACACGCCTAAAGTCCAGTTTTTTACGAAGCGAAGCCCTGTCCGGAAGACTCTTTTATTCAATGACTCAATCCTCAGGCTAATTATCTATTTTCCCCCTGGCAAATATATCCCAAATCTGACAGAAGCATAGAGTTTATAGTATCTAAATAGGCTTCATGCTTCTGTTTTCATCATACAATTCAATCTTTTGTCTTGAATCTTATGATTTTTTGACATTTACCATATTACTTAGATGTAATGTGACAATACGATATGTTTTGTGTAATGACATACTCTATTAATTAATAGAATCTGTCAATTTAGGGATATATACGTAGAAGGAATATATAGGTAACGGAAATAATTCATATACATTTTTTGCGGGATGGAATTCAATTTTTCTTGGATTTAAGAAGCTGAATCTTTTTTTTCCTTGGACTTTTTTCACCTTAAATAAACGGCTATATTATAAGATCGTTGAGTTTGCAATTGATAGTAATATTGGGTTAATACTGGGGCATCAACTCCAAAAAAATGTAAAATTTATGATAATGATTTTTATGGGACGCTTACTTTCGATATCTCTATTTTTATCCCCCTATTATTTTGATGGGTGTTTAAACTTATAATTCATATGTTTTGATATCATCAGGATAAGAACATGAGATTTGGGAAATTCTCATCACATAAAAATAGGATTTACAGCAATAATGCAGCTCAGTAGTTCTCAAGAACAGAGCCAACGATGTTTTTGTAATTCTCTTTCAGGGAATACACATTATGGTCCCCTGTGACATTTATGCTCAGGATTCCCAGTCTCGTATTCATAAGCCCGACCATGGCTGAGACTCCCCGGTAGCTTACCTCAAAGTTTCCTTTATCAAGGTAGTCATAAACTTCACCGGTGGTGAACTTGTCTCCGGTCAGGAAGAGATTGAGCACAACCTTGCGTATCCCGTTTTCGTCCCTGCCGAGATACTTTATCAATCTCACTCTTACCCTTTCTTCCGTAGTTTGCAGTTTCGGACACCTCAGTTTTAATGATAATTTTGAATTATATTCTTCTCTAAATTATATTCTTCTCTAAATTAAATTCTCCTATAAATTAAATTCTTTTCTACTGTATTCATCCCATTCTGGTTGTTATTTCCAGAGAGATGCGACCCCTTTAAGGTGGAGCTAAGAACCGAATACCCTATATCCTTATCGTTTATATATTTTAGGATTACTTCTTTTTAACCGGAGTTTATACTTTCATACATAAAACAATATAATAGGCATTTTTTTATAGGGTCTAATAAAAAATTAATTATCTTGGCAAGTAATTCCAAAAAGTTTAATACAAAATAGAGATATATTAAACTGATTAAGTTATAGTCCTTATTGTGAAAAATGAAGACTTTTGCGATTATAGAGTCTAAATAATAATAACAAAAATAAAATACAGTAAAACGCTTACCCTCCCTACAAGAAGATAACAAATCACATAAATAATTATCAAGCCCTTAGAAAAGCAATTCAATATTAGGCGACAACAAGACTTGAATTAGGCGAGGTTTAGAACTTAGTTAATTTTTATATACTTGAATTTATCGTAGCCAGGAGCTTTTATTTCCCAATATCTTTCAAACTCCGGTTTAAATATTTATATTGAAGTATGTTTTTTGGGTCCCGATATCTTTCTTATCGATCAACCAGTAAAGAAAAGAGCGGGTCCAAACCTTTTGGAATAAGGGCGGTTTTAAGGATTACCGTAAAAAACGCTTTGTTCCAGAAGCAGAATGATATCACTAATTGTTTTATATTAATTAATTGTAATAGATAGAGACGAAGTTATATGCACAGCGAAAATTTGATACTCTCTTCTATTTCTCTGGAAAACACTCTTCACCTGTGGGAAGAGAATGATATACTGATCTTTTTTATTGATCTGGATAGTTATGATGTCTTAAGTACGGAGTATCTCAATAATACCGAAAAAGAAGAACTGGGAAAACTTCAAACACTATATTTCCAAAAAAGATTTGTTATTTCCAGGATGGTTTTGAAATCTATTCTATGTATTCTACTTAAAATGGAGTCTAGCCTGGACATCTCCACTTATAAAGACAGTTACGGAAAAGTTCATATACTCGGCCATGAGGACCTGCATATCTGTATTTCCTACTCTGAAAACATTGTAGCTCTTGCAATATCAAAGGTGAAGATTGGTATTGACGTCGAAATTAAAAGGCCGCTTGCATTAAAAAATACTTTTAAATACTTCCATAAAACAGCATTATGCGGAGACAAATCAG
Organism: Methanobacteriota archaeon; assembly: GCA_030054735.1. Taxonomy (GTDB): domain Archaea; phylum Halobacteriota; class Methanosarcinia; order Methanosarcinales; family Methanosarcinaceae; genus Methanosarcina. The sequence continues at coordinate 30,725 of JASGVX010000107.1, forward strand.
CAAATGATGCTGATCTATTAAAGACATGGACTATAAAAGAGGCATATTGTAAGTTTTTTAACAAAACTATGCTTTCCTCTCTAAGTAAAGACCCTGACTTCAATAACGCTTCCTACTTTAACTTTTTACTGGACGACAAATATGTCTTTTCTATTGTTACTGAGTCGGATCAGTACGCAATTAATATAAGCCGTCTTGAGAAAATCAATGATTAGGGCAGGTTTGTCCACAAGGTCGGCTAAACTTAGGAATAGTTTAAATATGACTTCAAGTTTTTACTTTGCTAATGGCTCTATAATTGCATCCCTCAATATCATTAATGATAATAAGGGGTATAAGTGTTTGAATTTAAATTTTCACCATTCCTTAATTCAAATATCAGTAACTGATACATATAGGCTTTTTTCCAGCTCTTTTTCTGGAGATATTTATCTACATAAAACACTTTCAAATTATTTATATACTTGTATAACATAATTACTCATGGGTCTTTCAATTAATGGGTAAGTGTATGTTACTAGCAGTTGTTAATCTAATTAAGTAAAGGGGTAAGATTGTATGGAACAGATCAAAAATGATATCCTAGATTACTTAAAGAACAATTCATTTATGGAGAGAGAAAAGACTATTGATGATAGTGATTCTCTTACTCAGAACGGGATACTAGATTCTATAGGTTTGCTTGAGTTGATAGACTATATCTGTGAACGATATTCTATCGAAATTCCTGAAGATATGTTGACTCCAGAGAATTTCGATTCTCTGCGTGGAATCACCAACCTGATAACCAGACTGGCGAAGTGAAGGGCATGAGAATTGATGCTTATATCCTTGAGCACGCCAGAAAAACTCCTCACCAGATTGCTCTTGAAGAAGGTAAAAGGTCCATTTCTTACAGCTGCCTCGATGAAGATATAAATATAGTTGCTTCATCTCTTTCTGACTTTGATCACTGCAAATTTGCAATACTGGCTGAGTCCGGCATACAGTACATAAAAATACTTATGGCAGTATACCGGTCAGGCAATATTGCAATACCCCTACCAATCGAATTGCCAGGGTTAAGCCTTGAGAGAATCCTTGATTCTGCATGCATTAATAACATAATTGCAACGAAAAAACTGTATTCGAGGTTCGGAGACGGATTTTTTGAGAGGTTTGGAACAGTGATTGTTGTTTCAGACAATACTGCAGTAGAGGCTCTAAGCAAAAGAGTGATACTCGAAAGAAACGATCCCGAACTGAGGCTTGTGCTTTATACCTCAGGTACAACAGGGACTCCTAAAGGAGTTATGCTGAGCGACAAAAATCTGGTCTCAAATGCCAGATCAATAACCGAGGTTCTCAGTCTAACTTCAAAAGACAAAGCCGCCCTGGTAATCTCTCCTCATCACGCTTTTGGAAATTCGATAATTAATTCACACATTATGGCTGGAAGCTCGATAAGTATCGGGACAATGAATTTCATAGGTCCTGTTTTCAGTCTCATTGAATCCGGAGTATCTATATTCTATGGAGTGCCCAGTACATATCGTATCCTTCTCAAATACCCGGAAAGATTCAAAAAAGCTTTTACAAATGTCAGAACCGCCGCATCTGCTGGCGGAGCCATGGATAGGGTTATTGTACGGGCTATAAAGGAATTTAGTCCAAACACAGAGATTCTGCCAATGTACGGCCAGACAGAAGCTACAGCAAGGCTTGCCTACCTGCCTTCAGAAGATGTGGATGAATTTATAGATACAATAGGAAAGGCGATTCCTGGGGTCACACTGGATGTTTTTGATTCGGAAAACTGGCCTTTAGAGCCCGGTATCACAGGTGAGCTTGTTGCAAAAGGGGATAATATCCTTCTTGGTTACCTGAACGATGATGCTGCAACTGAAAAAATAATTATTGACGGGTGGCTACATACAGGTGATCTGGCACAGAAACTTCAGGGCGGGTATATCAGGCTTCTCGGGCGAAAGGACGATCTCATAAAAGTAGGCGATCATCGGGTTAACCCGAGAGAGGTTGAAAAAGAGATTGAGATGAACAACGAGGTTTCCAACGTTTTTGTTGTGCCTGTGTCCCATGAGCTTATGGGTAATGCAATCAGCCTCATGGTGATACCAAATCAGGAAACTGACGTCGAGAAAATTTTTGCTTTTTGCAGGAAGAACCTGCCAGGCTATCTGTACCCAAGGGAGATCCTCTTCATTGACCATCTTCCACTGAGCGAGAATGGAAAAATATCCAACAGATCCATAATAGAGGAGTACCAGCATGTCAAAGCTAGTATGTAAAAGGTGTGTTCTGGATTCTGATATTCCAGGAATAGAAATCAATAAAGAAACCGGTTTCTGCCACTTCTGTGAGACGTATGTACCAATCTCTTCACAGGAAAAGGAGCAGTACCTTAACAGGATTGAAGAACTTTTTAAAAAATACAGCGGCAGGGGCAATTATGATGTGATATTTGCACTTTCAGGGGGAAAGGACTCTTCATACACACTTTATAAACTCAAAAAAGATTATCCCTTCCTGAAAACACTTGCTGTCCAGTTTGATAACGGGTTCATTTCAGACTATGCCATAATAAATGCAAAGAAAATATGTGAAATTTCTGGATGCGACTATTTTAAGCTGACAATAGAAAAAAAAGTCCTGTACGAGCTCTTTAGAAAAGCAGCTGAGTCTTATGATGAGTTTCCGAAATTTGCCAAATACAGGGCAAGTGACATCTGCAATATCTGTATCAGCATAATAAAACAGAAGCTGATAGAACAGGCAATAGTCCAGAAAGCGCCTTTTATTGTATTTGCTTTTACAGCAGGTCAATCGCCAAATCCCATTATCAACCTGCCATCTAACTTTATACAATGGTCAAGAAACCTTTTTGAAAAGCAGCTTCAAAAAATCGGAGTTGATGACAGGGATGAGCAGTTCATTATTAAAAACGAGGTCATTAAAAATATAGGTGATATTGCTCCCTCCATTCTGCACCCGCTTTGCCTGTGGGAATACAGTGAGGACAAAGTTCTTGAGACAATAGTTCAGCTAGGATGGAAGCCTCCTGCCCTCGAGGATAGCAATTCAACAAATTGTACATTGAATTCTTTTGCATGCTATAACCATCTGGAAAAGTATGGTTTCCATCCATATACCTTTGACATAGCAGGACTTGTCCGAAGTGGAGAAATGTCAAGGGAAGACGGGCTGGAAAAACTTCAACAGGAACTTTCACAGCCACTGATAGATGATGCTGCAAAGAAACTTGATATCAAGATAAATAAGCCTCAAAAAATCCTGCTTTAACTTTAAGCAGTAATTCTCAAAAATGAACTGTTTAAGTAAAGGATCAGAAAGATGAATAAATGGTCAAATAAACAGTTACCTACATTTAGATGTTTAACAGTTATTTTAGAGTATAAGCCATAACAAATAATATATATAATCTATGAGGGGGGTTAGTATGCAGATTGTCGGAAGTAGATTAGCGAAAACTACCGAGAGTCACGTAAAGAGTTTATCAAAGAACGGTACCGGAAGACCAATGGATTATAGCAATGTGCAGATTCTGAACGAACTGAACAGCGATATTGATGAGCTTGCCGAAATGATCAAGGGTTTTATACGAGACCAGGTCACCGGTTTTAAGAAAAAAGGGGTGGTTCTGGGGGTTTCGGGAGGTATAGATTCAGCTGTAGCCCTTACACTATGTGTACAGGAGTTTGGCAAAGAAAACGTGTACGGTCTCCTTATCCCTGAAAAAGAATCAGCTCCTTCAAGCAAAGCCCTGGGAGCAGAAATCTGTGAAAACCTGGGGGTTTCATATGAGGAGGTCCCTATTTCTCCAATCATTGAGGCTCTCGGAATTTATGAGAAAAAAGAGCAGATTATTAAAAGGACCTGCCCGGAATACGATTCTGGAGTACACAAAACCTCACTTGTGCTGCCTGACTTCCTTAACCAGGGCCTTTTGAATGTTCCACATATAAGATTAATAAAAGATGAAAAAACGGTTGCCAGGTGCAGGTTGAAAGCAAACGATTATCTGGAGTTGGTCAGCCTGCAGAATGTCAAGCAGAGGTCCAGAATGATAATTCAGTATATGTACGCTGAAAAACTGAATTATGCTGTTTGCGGCACAACCAACAAAACTGAACTTATGCTGGGACAGTTTGTAAAGTACGGGGACGGCGGTGTGGACTTCGAACCTTTTGCAGACTGCTATAAAACCCAGATTTATGCTCTGGCAAAATACCTCAAGGTAAATGAGGAAATTATAAAACGCCCTCCAAGTGCCGACACCTGGAGTCATTATACATCAGATGAGGAATTCTACTGGCGCATGCCTATACACATCATGGACCAGTTGCTCTACGCTCAGGAACATAAACTGCCTGTAGAGGTTGCTGAAAAGAACACGGGACTGCCCAGAGATACCATAGAAAAGGCCTGGAGGCATATCGACAAGGTAAGAGATGCTACTGATTATGTACGTATTGCTCCGCCTGTTTATTATATGAGTTGCAAAAAGTAAGTTCTTACTTCAAACATCTGCAGGCAGATACTGCAAGCACGATTTGGGTGTTTTCACTCTCAAAGACTAACGAAGTTAAAGTCTAAAGAGTTCAAAAACAGCGCCCAGGGCCAATAATATCTGATTTAGAATTCCGGAGGATAAGCATGAACACCACAGTCTCCATTGTACGTTGTCCCGACTACTCAAACGTAAAAAGTGCAATTAAAGAGGCGCTTGCCCTTATAGGCGGACTTGAGAGTATTATTACTCCCGGGAAGCGCGTGCTGCTCAAACCCAATGTGCTTTCAATTCGGGCTCCGGAAGATGCTGTAACCACTCATCCTGCGGTGGTATCTGCAATGTGCGAGCTGGTTAAGGAAGCTGGCGGAATCCCGCTTATAGGAGATGGATCGGGAATTGTAAAACCGGGTTCAACCTCGACTTCGGAAGCTTTTCGTGCTTCAGGAATAGAAGCTGCCGCATCGGCATGTGGGGCAGAGCTTATTAATTTCGAGACGTCGGGTTATACAGAAGTCTCTGTTCCTGCAGCCAGGCAGTTTCCGCGCATTTACATAGCAAAGGCAGTCCTTGAGGCCGATGTTGTAATCTCGCTTCCGAAACTCAAAACGCATGAACTGACCCTCTATACCGGTGCTGTCAAAAACTTTTTTGGGGCAGTGCCCCAGAAATTCAGAAAGCAGGCACATGCTCTGGAAGACCGTGAGCGCTTTGGAGAAGCTGTGGTTGATATCTACTCAATAGTTAAACCTCACCTTGCCGTCATGGATGGAGTGCTTGGGATGGAGGGAAACGGCCCTGCTAATGGAACGCCCATTCTTTCAGGAGTGGTCATGGCAAGTTACGATTGCGTAGCCCTTGACATGGTTGCTTCCGAACTGATAGGGATCGATCCGTTAAAAGTGCCGACAAACAAAGCTGCGCTTTCAAGAGGATTCGGGATCAGTCAGCCGGAGGTTTCAGGAGTAGCTCTGAAGGATGTGCGTCTCAGGTTTAAAATGCCCGAAGGTGGAGTCACCGCAATGGTGCCTTCTTTTCTTATGAGAATCCTCAGGAAACATTTGACTGTAAAGCCTTTCATCAATACTTCAAACTGTGCACTTTGTAAAGCCTGCATTATGAACTGTTCAGCACATGCAATTGAGGAAATGGGCAATATGCTCAAAATCAATCAGGAAAAGTGTATCCAGTGTTACTGCTGCCGTGAACTCTGCCCTGAAGACGCGGTAGAAATAAAGAAATCATTACTGCTGAAGATTGTGACCAGAAGCAGAACATAAGAAAATTACCAGATAAAAGGAGACAGGCAGAGAATAAGATTCTTCAAAAATTATAGCGTTATGAATTTCAATCAGCATTACTGGTTGTCAATTTATCTGACCCATAACAAATCTGACCCATAACAAATTTGACCCATAACAAATTTGACCCATAACAAATCTGACCCATAACAAATCTGACCCATAAATAACTATAGGAAATATATTTATCGGTGGAAAATTATTGGTTATAAGTGTCAGGCGTTTTTCACCGCAAAACGGGGGCATTACCGTGACTTCCATAGTATCCAATAGAGACAAAGTAACTTTTGCTGAAGTGGCTGATCATTATCATAGCAATAAACTCATCTTTGGAATAAAGTACTTAAAGAACTGGTTTCTGGAACGTCTTGCTTCGTGGTTTCCGGTTCCTTCATGGAGAGCGAAATTTCACAGAATGCGAGGCGTGAATCTCGGAAAAAACGTTTATGTCGGCTACGATGTGGTTTTTGACAGGCTTCACCCAGAGATGATTACAGTGGGAGATTACTCTGAAATAGGAGACCGCTGCATCCTCTCTGCTCATTCCAGAGGCAGCCTGACCACAAGACAGGCATATCCGAGAACCATAGATCCCATAAAAATAGGACGTGGAGTTTCTGTAAATCCTGGGTGTATAATTACTCAGGGAGTCGAGATAGGGGATAACTCGATAATTGGCATCGGATCCGTAGTTACCCGTGATATATCTCCAAACAGCCTTGCGCTGGGTTATCCGGCTCGAGTTGTTAAAAAGCTTGAAGGCGTGGGTGAACTTCAAAACAGTTTTGACGATTCTTAACATTTTTTATTTTTCGTATTTTTTTGTTTTTTCTATTTTTCATGGCTTTTTAATTATAGGGTATCTATGTTATATGATTGAGTATTTTGTATTATTTCATCCAGTGTGATAATTGAGTTTGTTTTTCCACTTTATACAGTCTGGTTCATGTTTTGTGCGTCAGATTAAAAGAAAAAAAGTGAAATATCAATATTTGCAGTAATTTCTAAATAATAACAAGCAGTTAATCAGGGAGCACCTGATTATGTCTTTGTTATTAATTTTGTTTCCCACATAATTAAATTTTTTATCTAATTTATTTTGTTTAATCCCTTAAGCGGATTAAAAATTATTTTTCAGTTCTGTAACCGAACTCAAATCCAAATTTGTTCAAAGCGAATAGCGCCATTAATATTACAATGAAAACGCAGAAAACGAATGCAATTGATTCTATTAGATAGCGAAACAGGCTGCCAGCTTCTGCAAATCCTGTATCCATTATTGTGAATACACTGATGGGTTTATTATACAGTGGGTATAGATAAGCAAAGCCCCCTTCGGCAATATCATCCAGGAGCAGGTGTGTAAGAAAAGCAGACTCTGCAAAGATTGCCATATATATTGCTTTATTAAATTCCCTGTATGCAGCATATCCGACAAACCCTCCAAAAAGTATTGCAGTGAAACTGAACAGCAGTGAATGTGTAGGAATCGAGCCAACCCAGCAGTGCTCAAGGGTGTTGTTTATGAGTATATTATATACAACCATCATATCCGGGAACAAAGTGCATAAGCCGCCTACGAATACCAGTAACAGCAGCTTTCTGGCATCCCTGAAAGAGAGTTCTCTTCTAGAGAGTGGACTAATTAAAGCATATAGAGCTGCCGCGCAGATACAACAAAGGAAGAACAGAACATGTACAACAGGATATGGCATGAGAAAACCTTTTTTAATAATTCTTTAGACTTTATTGTTCGATCTTCTATAAAATTTTAATCCTATGTCTGAACTTATTTTGAACTGACTTATTTAAAATAATATGGATATAAGCTCAGGCATATGTGCTCATAAAGGAATAAGCTCTACGAGCAACCCGTCTTCAAATGGGTGTCTCTCGACAATGAAAAGCTTTGTCCCTGAGGGCTCAAGTTCTTCTTTAAGCCCATACTTAAGGTCTTCAAGCACCCACCAGGCTATCTCGATTTTCCCTTCTTTTACTTCAAACAGTTCTTCAGGAACTTCGACTTCTTTGAGTATTTCTTCAGCAAGCGCCTGATCTCCCCCATTGATAACCCCGTAAATAAGAGTTCCGTCTTCCGTAATCTCATCAAACTCTCTTGCGGTGTTTTTTGCAATTCTCTGAAACCTTTTGCGCAACTGGACTGCATCCTTATAGGTTGAAGAACAGAAGTGCACTCTTTTGCAAGCACGGAAAGCGTTCTCAGCATGTACGCAGGAATCTACAGCAGCACACGAGGTATCTGATTCAAGGGAAAAACCGTTTTTCAGAAGCGCTTCAGAGTTATTATCGGAAAATTCCAGTTCGTTGAGGTTGAGGAAAATATCCATTTCCTCTACAAAGGCTGCGACCTTCTCTACCCCTTCTAGAGAGGGTATTTCAATTCCTGCTTCAATTCCAAGGTTCTTTGCATTTTTCAGGGCAGCTGCATAGGGGCTCTGCCTGAGTTCTCCCCAGGCCGACTGTGGAGGATGGAGACGGATCTCGTCAAGGCCCGCTTCTGCGAGTCTTTCCAGAATTTCTCTTTCCGGAGCAAGAGATGTGTAAAGATGAATATGATGCTCTTGCCCAAAAGAGGACTTGAGCAGGCGGATGTAGTACAGGACTCTATCTACTTTTACTAATGGTTCCCCGCCAGTTATCCCTGTCCCCAGAGCGTCCATAAGCTCAGCTTCTTTAAGCAGGTCCTCATCGTTTTTTACATGCCTTTCATTTGCAAAAACAAGGTCTTTTCCACGTCTTTCGTTGGAAAGCGGGCAGTAAAAACAGCTTTTAGGGCAGAGCCCGCTTACAAAGAGCACCATTTTGGCACCCTGCTGGCAGAGTTTGCAGCCTTCTGAAAGGTAACTGCAAAAAGAGCCTGTTTCATCTTTGGTGAAATTCTCCATTCTGAGACTGCATATCCTTTTGTCCTATATAAGGCTTGTTTCCTTATGCTTTCCCAGGGTGCTGATGATACAGGATCCCAATGAAAAGGAGTTTTTCAGTTCAGGTTTAGAAATTGATTCCTGTTCAGAAATTAATATATCTATCAGCTTCCAAAGATTCACTGATGTCAGAGCAAAATGGGTATGTTGTAGTTTTCGGCTGCAAAAGGTGCGGCAAGTGCAGGGACATCTGCCCTGTGGGTGCTATTTATGAAGAAAATGAGCTTGCGAAGATTGATCCTGAAAAATGTAACCTCTGCATGAAGTGCATAGATGAATGTAATAATAGATCCATCATTTACATGGAGTGATGAGAGAATAAATCAGGACCAGATCTGAACGAAATCTGAATGAAATCAGGACCAGACCAGAATTAGTTTGAGTGAAACTGAGCCGAAACAAAGCCAGAGAAAATCAGGATTGGGTGAAATGAGATGTTTACCCCGGAAAAAATGCCATTTACGGGAAAGATCATGGATATTACAGTCCCTATTTCTTCTTTTACTCCAATATTTCCCGGAGACCCCGCAACCTCAATCGAAAGCACCTCTACTCTCGAAAAAGACGGGTGTGCAGTATCCAGGTTGAGTTTCGGGAGCCATACTGGTACACATGTTGATGCGCCTTCTCATGTCCTGAAAGACGGGATTGCTGTTGCCGACCTTAACCTTGAAAATCTTATGGGTCCGGCGGTTGTTCTGGATTTTTCCCAGAGAAGCGGGGCATTGACAGATTTTATTCTTGATAAAGCCTGTAATGACCTGAAGATTGCCGAACGGGTTTCCACTGAAGATGTTCCCACCGGCCATGTTTCTATTTTACTCCTGAAGACAAAGTCTTGTTTCCAGAAAGAAATAAATTCCGGAATTTCGTGCCTTCCGACAGGAGAATATGATATGAGAAAGGATCTTGAGGGTTTGCCTGAAGATTCTGTTTACCTTGATGAAGGTGCTGCATCCTGGATTGTCAGGAACAGGTTCAAAACAGTCGGGACAGACAGTCTTTCCGTTGACAGTCTCTCTTCTGAAAATCTGCCTGCTCATCACATATTACTTTCAAATAACGTGAATATCGTGGAATGCCTTGACCTGAGTTTGGTAAAAGAGGGAACTTATTTTTTTCTTTGCTTGCCTCTGAAAATTGAGGGCTGCGATGGTGCCCCTGCAAGGGCATTATTGATTTCTGACTCCTGATTATTTCTGGCTATTTCTGAGTCTTCTGATTTTTTTTTCCTGATTTTTTCCTGATTTTTTCCTGATTTTTTTCATTTTAGAACCGGGCCATTGTATATCCTATGCCATTGTGAGTTATCATCCCAAAAAGGAATTCCCCTGAAACAGGGTATCCTATTACCACTGCCGTGCTTTCTATATCTAAAAATCTTCCATTGACTTTCCGGTTGTCTGCTGGGACCCAAATGCCTTCTGAGTTCTGTATGCCTTTTATGAAATGGACTGGCGCCCCATAAAGTAATACTCTTTTATTAACTCCATTTTTATACTGGTAAATAAGAGTATTATTTTCAGGAACCCACTCTGAGTAGGTCAGGTTGCCGCTGCGTACCTTGTCCTGGTCAACTCCGAAACTGATGTACCTTACGACGGCGGAAGAGAAAAGATAAGGGTACACATGCTGCCTTCGGGGCCGTGTCTGTCATCTGAATTCCGGGCGTTCCCTCCCTGAATTGAGAGAAGGAAATAGAGGAATCTTTTGTCTGGGCTTTTATTTTTTCTTCCTGAAGGTCAGGCGAGGCTATATCCAGGACTGTGCTAGAAGAAGCACCACTGCGGCCAGAAGCGCAAGACACAATACAAGTTTGAGGGGGATGGTATCTGCAGCCACAGTGTCGGAAACAAACTTTTCGTGTAATTGTAAACCACCATCATATCATTAAAATTTTTATATTGTGACAGGTTTTTTCTCTGGCAGATAAAAACTAAAAGGAAAACTTGAAGATAAAGAACAGATTAAAGGAAATAACAGGAGACAGCTGATAAAAGAAAGTTGATTAAGATAATAATCAAAAAATAGAATGAAAATGAAAATAAAATTTATTGGAAAGGAGGATTTAGGATAAGCGAAGTATGCAATGAAAACCTGTTCTGCATACCTTTTTCAAAAGAGCAACTTGAGGATATCAAAAAGTATGCAGCTCTAAACGGCATGGAAGTTGAGGATTTTATAAAAAATGTTTGCCTGACTTACTGTTTCCAGCATCTGGAATCCTTATACGGACAGAGACCTGAAGAACCTGAAGCTATGGCCGGGGATGAAAAACTGAAAAATGGATTCAAAATCGAGCCAAAGGAAGTAGAAATTAAAAGTAAAAAGCCGGTTTCAAAGGAACTTCTTGACGGTCCTCTCGTGCTTGATCCGCAATGCATAATGGATCTTTTTGCCATTAAGAGAGAATTAGGAATTACTTCTAACAACCAGATAATTACAACCGCCCTGAAACTGGGCTTAAACCAGCTCAATATGACCCTTGATCTGGTCAAATACAGCCCAAAAGAAAAGAAGTAGCTGTTGTAAATATACGGTTATCTAAGAAGGCGTCTTAAAATTAAATAATGTACTTAGATTGTTCGTTTATGTAAAAACAATTCCCTGGATTTCTTTATCCTGGTGTCTAGAAAATTTATTTCCGAGTCCTCAGAATTAAAAAAGGGACTACGTATGAAGTATTGTCTAAGTATTAACACCCGGCAATTAAATTGCCAGACACTGGCGATTTATCCGATCAAGAGTGGCAACTAATTAAATCTCATTTTCTGAATCCAAAAACTAATCGGGGTAGAAAACACGTTCATTCTTATCGAGATATACTGAATGCCATCTTCTATCCGCCTTTCCGCAGATGTCCTTCAATTTTTCACAATTTTCATGCCATCGTTTTTCTGAAAGAATGGTTCTTTCTGTGTTTCTGAGTGAAAGGCCATTTGCAGACTTTTTCACAGCCCTGTGTCCTATACAACGTCAAATTGAAATTGCCATCTCAGTATAGTTTACAAATATTCCATACTCCTTTACAGAATCGAAAAGAATATGAGATCTGGCGGATAATTCATAAAAGGATGTCTGGATTTGAGGGGAAGAGTTCATGAAAGACGAGAAAAGCACAAACAAAACAGAATACATTGGTTACCAGGAGCGCAACAAACTTCTCTGGAGACTCAGGAGTGACTTTGCCTGGGCAGGAAAGAAAATCCCTGAGGGTGTGGAAATAGATGGTGAGGAGTACAGGCTGCGCGACATGGTCAGGGAACTTGGAGAAAAAGAAATCCTCAGTCCGGATGAAACTGCCGAAATCAGGGCTCTGATCCCTAAACTGAAGGAAAAGGCAAAAGCAGATGAAGAACTGCTCGAAAACGAAGAACTTACAGTAGCAGAAGCAGAATCCCTCTATGAAGAAGCAATCGGGCTTTTGCGGGCGGCAATGGACCTGAAGGACAGGCTTGAAGGAAAATTCGGAGAGAAAGGTGTTGCCGAATTCAAGCGTATGCTTAACACCCAGAAACTTGTAGATGAAAAACACTTTCAGGAACTTATTAAAAGCTTGAAATAATGAGTTTGTTTGTAATTTCTCCTGTATATTCCGGCTTCATGGAATATCAATTTCTTTTCTCTTTCTATCTCTTTTCTTATCCCTCCTCGTTTCTGAGGATCGCGGTAATTTCTTCCGGTTCTTCGGCGTATAAGCAGATTTTCAGGTTTGATTTCGTGCTTACTTTAATTGCTTGTTGATAAGGTGCCGTGAGTTCGCTATTGTAAAGCAGTAATAAGAACATTGCCAGTAATGCAAGATGGCTTAAAAATAGACTGAGCTCAACGTAATCTGGAAATGACATTTTCAGGTCATGCAAAGTTGTCATTATCTCTTTTTTAAAGTAAAGTGGTATCCAGATAACGTAAAGTAATCTTATCAGCCAGCAATTATAAGGATTTCCTGTCTTTTTTATTGATATTTGGTTAATGTCCTCTTTTTTGATCACAGTTAACTTATGCATAGGTTTTTTGATAATGATTTTTCAGGGCATTACTGAAGCAGTATTTGGACGGTTAAGAAATAACATGAGAGGCAGAAGGAACATAACAGGGCCTGAAATTATGGCTAAATTAGAGCCTTCAGGAACACATGTCCAGAAAAACAATGAGACTCAGTAGTTCGCTAAAATTTTTCCTCCACCTTTAGTCTAGCTCCATTATCTCAGACACCATACTGCTGTCCTGACCCTCAACTTTCTTCTTAGCCATTCCCCAATTAGAAGTATAAACATTTCAA
>JASGVX010000108.1 GCA_030054735.1 Methanobacteriota archaeon
GTATCAATACTCATAGATATAAATGAAGAATGGATTACAGGAAATAAGTATTTAATAATGGAACAATAATCAAAAAACAAGAGGAAAAGGGTATAGAGAATTTTACAGAAAATTAGGCACACTGCCAAAGCGGAACAAGAAAGGTTAGTTATAGCTAATAAAGTTCTATTGGTCAGAAGATTTATAATTCATCAATAATTCATCATTTTTTAGTTCACTTGAACGAGCGAAGCGAGTGAAACGGACCGCTTGCTGTTGCGATCTAATCGCAACTCCCAGAAAATCGAAGATTTTCTGTGATCCCGAAGTGAAACTCGGGAGAGACGGTATTTGGGAGTGAAATAAATTTATTTATATGTCGGGATGCATTTCTAAAAGATGATTAATAATGAAACTTGACACCATAATCCGCAGTTTTCTGATAGCTGGTTTAATATCACTTATAGCAGTTATTCTGGAATCGGCTTACTACGGGCTGCGTAACGCGTCTTATTCTATTGTCAGCCCTTTTGTCAGTACAGCTATATGCAGCCCCACAAATATGGCAATAATTGCTATAATATTCATAGCCACTTTTGTAATAGTTTTAAACGACTTGTCTAAAAAAGAAAAAACATGATGGGAAAAATAAGGAGGGAAATAAGTAGATAGGTTAAGAGATAGATACAGGGTATACTCTACCCTTTAATTAATATCTATTATCATATAATTATACATCCATATAGATAAAACAGCATGAGCCAGAATTAAGGAACCGAAAAGGCAAATCATCTAAAATTCCACGTCCTTGAAACTCAAAATAAATGTGATAGCAGTATTTAGATACAACATATATAGATTTGTTTTGGACCCGGTTTTTTACCTGATGAAAGAATTTCTTTTGTCTTTGAGGTTTTGCCATTTTTCTTTAAATTGAGATTTTGTTATTATTCTTTAAATTAAATTATAAATCGATCTTCAAATTAAATATTTCTTCAAAGAGTTCGTATTTTTTCCGAGCCCTGTAGAGATACTGACGAACCGGAGTTTTGTCTTTTGCCCGGGCAAAGAGAGATTCAATTTCCCCTTTTGAAAATACTGCCTCAAGTTTTTTTATTGGGATGGCTTCAAGCTCTTCCAAATTGTCAATTACAGGATTGCTTATAGGAATAGGAATTGGGAGAAGCGTTATCTGAGCCTCATCCACCCAGTTCCAGTCAGTATCATATATGTTTACATAGAAAGAACCACATGAAACACACTTTGTTACGACCATTATATCCTCACCTGCAGAGTGATAACTAAGGCTCATAATAATGGAGTCGCAGCTTGTGCAGTTGCCAATCTCGTTTTTTTCCAGACTGTACGCAGGTATTTGGTTTTCTTCCATGTAAAGAGCTTTCTTATTGAGGTCGTATTTATATTCCATGTTATTCGCTCCTGAATAAGGTCTGAAGTCCCTAAATTCAGGTTTTTTCCTACCAGGACGGCTTTAGTTTCCTCTTTGATTTCTGTCTAAGTTAGTAACACTATTAATATTAATCGTGTGTTTTCAATGGCTGTTTAATTTTCACTACTTTGGTCGGTTTAAAATTCCCCAACTCAGATATAAATTTTGCTCAACTTATCATAAATTCACTCAAAATTACTGATACTGACTTTCACATAAATGTCTGCAAAAAATAACATTTTTCCTCTCAGGTTGTCTCAAAACTATACCCGAATATACATTTGGGTCAGAAACCCGTATTCTTTATCTTTTTTAGAAAACTTAATTCCATTGTTCCACCATGTTTAGAAAGTACGATCAAAAGCAGCAGTTTTTACTTCCATTAAACCTGGAAGATTTTCTTCCTGAAAACCATATTGTCAGAGTACTCAACGACATGATTCAAATTTGTTTTTAGACCTTCAGGATCATGGAGATCTTCCCAACTATTCTTGATTCTCTTGAGGGGAATATATCCATTAACCCGAAAAAATGACATTACATAGAGTTCTTCCCAGTGTTCCGGGAAATTTTCCATGCGAAGAGGTTTGAGCTCTGCCAACATATTATGCAAAATCATTGAATTTCCATAGTCGGTGATAGAATGAGGTACAGGTATCATGTTAATTTTAGGTTTCTCACTTTTGGGTATAAAGCCATATTCTTTGTCAAGTATACTAATGTAAACTGAAACTTTGTGCCCCTTCTTGATTTTTTTGTCATATCACTCGTAGAGCATAAACATTCTGACAGTCGCCTCGAACTTTGATTTCAAGACATTTTTCTTCAGATTTACGCTGATCTTCAGGTCAGTATCTTGCCCAAGTTTTCATATTCTGTATAATATAGGGAATAAATGTATAAATAAATTTCTATTTTAAATTGTTCGATTGAAGTTTAAAAGAAGAAAAAATAAGCAAATTGTAGGATATAGTCCCTATAATTAAGTGGAGTTAAGGTTTTAATATAAATTTGTATACCTCCATTATTTAGGTAGCTACATATTCTTCCAACATTGTAATATAACATTTAATGTTACTAAGTCTTATATACATGTGCTTACATTCTAATTTCTAACTCTATCATTAGAATAAGTTTTATAATGTTTTTAAGGAAATTAGCAATCAACAGTGATAGAGTTTAGTATTAAGGAGGAATAGAATATGCAAAAAGCTGATTTATTACCACCAATCAATGCAACAGTTGGGGATATATTCGAGATTTCAATACCGTCAAATCTGTCGACTGGTTACAGTTGCCTGCTATCAAGTATGCCAGACTGTGTCTATTTTGTAGAGTCATCATACACAGCCGATCAGCCCGCTATACCCGGGAGTGGAGGAACGAGCAAGTTCAAATTTGTTGCAGTCAAGGAAGGCAATGGCCAAATTCTTTTCAATAGTGTGAAGTTTTCTAGACCTCTAGAAATACTGGATCCTACTCCTATGCAAGAAAGGTTTGTTATAGTAAAGGGATGAAACGGCTTTTTTGCCATTTGCTTTGGCATGAAAGTTCTTTCAATTACTTTCATTTTTTGTGCATGCTATTTAGAAAATTTCATGTGTGCTTTTTCTGAAAAATGTTAAATTAACTAAACCGCTCCCCACAGTAATTTTTCGCATATTTACATTTTTCCTGCTATCGATTTACAATAAAACGTGGTTATTGGATTTTTGAGCAGGATGTAAAACAGTTATATGGTGTGCCAGAGAGGCAAAAAAAGATATCAGCCAATTTTCATCAGTTCCATTAAAAATCCAAATTAATGTGATTTGTTTCAAAAACGTTGTCAGGAAAAATATTGATTTAAAAAAAATACTGCGGAATCTGGGTTCTACGATAGTTAGGACTTACGCAGTTGGGAGTAAAATCAGGCACATCGGGCTCGTCGATATTAGTTTGATTTATACGCTTAAGTCTTTTCCGCTTATGGTTTTTAGTTCAACTGCGTAAGTCCTAGTCTATTTTAACTGCCATTCAATAAACTATCACTTCAAGCCCTGTGACTTCTGTAAAGTGCTTATCTCTGGTAACTATTTTTCCATCGTGACACAATATTATAGCAGCTATGAGTTCATCGAATGCTCCAATAATTCTTCCTTTTGAGATTAAATTTGCAGAAAGGAAAGCAAAGACTTCATAGACCGGTTCTTCTAGCTCCAGTACCTGAAAACATTCCAGAATCTTTTTGATTTCCTCCAGGTTTTGATGCGTTTTTCGGGACAGATAAGCTCCCCGGTATAGTTCAAGGACATTAATCTCGGTCGTGCTTAAGGGAATTTCCTGGGCTTCCATTTCAGCCAGTTTCTGGAGAGCATCTTCTTTTCCTCTCAGGAGGTCAACAATAAAAGAGGTATCAAGCACCGGCATCCAGATCAACTTCCCTCATCTTCGCCTCTCTTATATCTCTGGAAGCTTTTTCAATTGCATCAGCGAGTTCGGGGTTGAAACCTATTTCTGCGATCACCTCTGACAGCTTTTTTTTTCTGGGATAGTACTTGAGGATCACGTCCGAAAAGCTGTCTTTTTCTGAGGTTTTGAGGCTTTTGAGCTTATCGTAGGCTTCATCACTTATGCTGATTGTTCTTGTCGGCATGACAAAATATGTGTATGTATATGTATTTAAGAGTTTCAATGAAAATTTGTGCCCTGAAAAAAGGCTAATAAAAAAAGAAGAAACGGGTTGCTTGAACCCGTATTTTATTCCAAAATGCATAGTGCGCCAAAAAAATTCTTGAATAGAAGATCAGGGACTTGACGAAATATAAAAATTCCCATGAAATCATTCATGGGAACAAGCATCTTTTTTCAAATATCATATTTTCATTTTATTGTCAAATATCCTGTATCAAACCCTCTAATCGAAGAAGTTTCCGATTTCACGTTTGCCCTGAAAAGCTTGCGTCCTGCATTAGTCCCTTCAGGAACAGTCACTTTAAGCGGAAGCAGAACTTCTTCCCCTGCTTTCAGAGTTATTGTTTTCTCAGTCCAGTCAAACCAGGCAAGTTCTGCCCGATATGCAGCAGGGAGTTCGCTGACACTGATTCTAACTGTAAAAGTGTCATCGATGTTCTGAGTATTTTTCACCTTAAGGTTCAGGGAAACTGTATTTCCTGCTGTAACAGTGCTGGCCCTTGGTGAAACTGCAATATTGGCGCCGCCTGAAAGCTGAACAACACGATAAGGAACTGAAGTATTAGCAGTGTTTCCGGCAGCATCAGTTGCATTTATCGACAGAGAATAGCTTCCAAGCAGAGCCGGAGCAGTTATGCTGCCCTTCCATGTCCCATTTGTATTATTGAGCTTTACATCTCCTGCAGTTACTTCGCTTACTTCAGTGTCATCAGTTGCATTTACACTGATATTAATCGTAGCACCGGCAGTTGTGTTAGCAGGGAAGAGGACAACCGACTCAATTACAGGTTTTGTTGTATCAGATACAGACTCCTTCTCTGTTGTAACAGTCGAATTTACCCACGTCTCATTCACGTTTCCGTTATTATCCACCGTTCGCGTACTGATAGTATAACTTGTTTCAGGTTCGAGGCCTATTGCGTTATAAAATTCAGTGGATGTACTTGTCTGGAAAACGTTGTTAAGGTAGATTTCTGTGTGATTGAAATCGGGGTCGGTGGGATTCTGCCATGTCCAGTTAATCCATGTATTTCCTGAAGTTGATTGGAGATTGCTAATGCTTGAAGGCGGTAAAATGTCAGGTGTGAAAGCAGTATATGCAGTAGAATTATTCCATGCAACATTGCCTGATTCATCCACAGCAGACACATTTACATAATGAGTGCCTTCAAGGGCTGTAATGCTCCCGTTCCAGAGACTTCCACCCTGATATAGGAGTGAAATCTCATTTGCTTTTACACCGCTAACTCCAAGATTATCCGTAACATTGACTGTAACGTTAATTAGAGAACCTGTTGTGGTATTTGTTGGGTCTAAAATAACAGATTCAATCACAGGCGGAATAATGTCTGGCAGAGAAAGGGTTTTTGCAGTTTCATTAACCCATGTTTCATTCACATTTCCAGAAATATCCACTGTACGTGTTCCTATAGTATAATTGGTTTCAGGTTGGAGACCAGTGGCGTTGAAGTATTCATCAGAGGTGTTTTTCTGGAAGATATCGTTCAGGTAGATTTCTGTGTGATTGAAATCGTGGTCTGTTGGATTCTTCCATGTCCAGTTAATCCATGTATTTCCTGAAGTTGATTGGAGATTGCTAATGCTTGAAGGCGGTAAAATGTCAGGTGTGAGAGCAGTATATGCAGTAGAATTATTCCATGCAACATTGCCTGATTCATCCACAGCAGATACATTTACATAATGGGTACCTTCAAGGGCTGTAATGCTCCCGTTCCATAGATTTCCACCCTGATTGAGAAGTGGAACATTATTCGCTTTTACACTGCTAACTCCGATGTTATCCGTAACATTGACTGTGACGTTAATTAGAGAACCCGTTGTGGTATTTGTTGGGAACAAAATTACAGATTCAATCACAGGCGGAATAACATCTGGCAAAGAAAGGGTCTTTGCAGTTTCATTAACCCATGTTTCATTCACATTTCCAGAAGTATCCACTGTACGAGTTCCTATAGTATAATTGGTTTCAGGCTCGAGATCCGTAGCGTTGAAGTATTCATCAGAGATGTTTTTCTGGAAAACGTTGTTAAAGTAAATTTCTGTGTGATTGAAATCAGGGTCTGTTGGATTCTTCCATGTCCAGTTAATCCAGGCATTGCCTGAAGTTGATTGGAGATTGTTAATGCTTGAAGGCGGCAAAATGTCAGGCGTGATAGCAGTATATGTAGTAGAATTATTCCATGCAACATTGCCTGACTCATCCACAGCAGATACATTCACATAATGAGTACCTTCAAGGGCTGTAATGCTCCCGTTCCAGAGACTTCCACCCTGATAAAGGAGTGAAATCTCATTTGCTTTTACACTGGAGACTCCAACATTATCCGTAACATTGACTGTAACGTTAAT
>JASGVX010000109.1 GCA_030054735.1 Methanobacteriota archaeon
TGGAAAAAGAAAATGGTTTCAAAGGACTCCAGCTATGGCAGAAGGAATAACTGATCACATATGGACTTTAAAGGAACTATTAACATTTAGAGTTCCTGTTCAATAATTTAAGGACACTACCCAAAAAAGCCAGGCACATAAGTGAGAGCAAAGACTTCTTTCATTTCGAGATTTTTCGCATCCTCAAGACAGGCTGATACAAGTTTTGTACCCACTCCTTTTCTCGCACACTCGGGCTTAACTGCGAGTGCGAGGATTTCTGCAAGGTCTTCCCAGACAACATGCAGGGCACAGCAACCCACAACTTCGCCTTCGATTTCATATACATAATAGTCCCTTATATTTTCGTACATCTCACTCAGGGAGCGAGCAAGCATAATCTCATCCTTAGAGTAAGTGTTGATGATCTGTTTCATCTCAACAACATCACTTATCCTGGCTTTTCTGATCAATTTCTGTTTCCTCTGAATCGGTGTGTTTTTTAATAGAATTTATTCTATACCATAGAGCATTTACTGTGCTGAAGATAGGAGATAATTGTATTTCTAAATAAGAAGTTTTACGATTCTGTCAAGAGTCTCTCTGATAGCATATTGATTAAGGTCTTCTTTTGTTATACCGTCTCCAAAGAGCCTTTCAGTAGAAATATTTTTGAAAAAATCAGGAAACATGTACAGACGTTGCCCTACGAAACCAAGACCATTGAGCACCATTGCAGGGATACAAACTGAGTGAGGAACATTATGATTCCTTTTTTTAGGAAGCTTCTCATCGATCAGTTTGTCAACTTCAAGTTCTCGGAAAACTCCTGCAATAAGACCGAGATGACCTGAGAACTTTGTACGTTTTAATGAAGACTCAACTTTTCTACTGATGTTTTTTTCTAGCATGGGATATCAGAGAAGAGATATAATATTAATGATATTTAATGTCGACCTGCCGAAAGTAGGAAACTTAATCATCTTTCCGAAGTAAGCGGGTGGGCGGCCTCTTAATGAATGTATTGCAACCGCTATTGGTTAAAGGTCTTCAGACCCTGAGCCTTCTGAGATAGATAGAGAAATAATGATTTCATCCCCACAGGTATTTGACAACCGTTACAGCCAAAAAACAGGAATTTCATAAATAAAAAATAAACTCCATTTTTCTGCCATAATTTGATTACATTTCCCAAAGAATATATAATCAATCCTCATCCTCAAGCGCTTTTATAAACGCCTGTTTGTGCATTTCTCCAGACTCGTGAATACCTCCAAGGTCGCCCCTTCCAGCCCTGCAGGGATAATGCTGGATTAACAACCCGGCTTTTGGAGGAGCGTCTTTTACAGGCACTCCAACAATTTCCTTTGCCATATACCATGTACTCCCGCAAGGAGCGCCTTTTATAACCTTAACTTCAGCTATTTTTCCGTTTTCAGTCCTGACTTTCAAAACAGGAACCCCGAATATATCAGAAAAAGGCCGGTTGCAAGAGTTTGGTTCTAGAGTACAGCAAATTTCATCTACCTCTACATCCATTCCGGAAGCTTCGGAAATCTTTTTAAGTTCAGTAACTGATGCCCTTGAAGGTCCACCAGGAACAATCAAAGACCGAACCCCAGCTTCTGCGGCGATTTTTGCAACTGCAGAACTAAGGTCAGGATGCAGGGCATAACTGACAACTATCTCGGCAGAAAAGACATTCCTGTCGAAATTAAGATTTTCCAGGAATTCATCAGGCTCCTCGATGAATGCGGGCACAAACTCGGGCAGGTCGGCAGTTAGAACTGAAAAATCACTGTGTTCCTTTATAGATTCAATAAGGCGGTGCCCGTACTTGCCTCGTGTGATAACTCCTATTACGGTCATTGCTTTAAGTTATTTTCAGTGTTTGCATAAATAGATGTTTATTTAGCATGAAAGTGCTTCCATGTACTTTCATTTTTTGTGCCTGTTATTCGAAGAATTTCATATCCGTTTTATCCTGAACTGTAACTCTGGTCTATTAGTTGCATATGACCCTATAGACTATAAATACAGATAGTGCATTTCAATAAACCGTTAAGAAAAAAATAAAAAGGCGTTCCTTATGAGAGGAAAACTGATAACACTTGAGGGTATTGATGGTTCAGGCAAAAGTACGGCTGCAAAAAAACTTCAGGAAAACCCTGATATTCGTGTTTTTAATCCGATCTTTACCAGAGAACCGACAAGAGGGACCCTTACCGGAAATGCCGTCGAAAATACCATTCAGTCTGAAACAGACCAGCTTGCTGAACTCTTCCTATTTACGGCTGACCATGCAGAGCACCTGGCAAAACTTGTAAAGCCTGCACTTGAAAATGGGAAAACCGTTATTTCTGACCGTTATTCTGACAGCCGATATGCTTACCAGGGAGTTACTCTTAAAAACAGGTTTGAAAACCCTCTTGAGTGGGTAAAGAGCCTGCACTCAGGATGGACCGTTGTTCCGGACCTTACTTTTCTTTTTGATATTGAACCTGAAATAGCAGTTGAGCGCTGCGGAAAGCGAGGAGAACAGACAAAGTTTGAAAAAATAGAGTTTTTACAAAAGGTCAGAGAAATTTTTCTCAGGCTAGCCAGAGAGGAGCCTGAACGTTTCGTGATAATCGATGCATCCTGTTCCCAGGAAGTTATAGAGAAAAAAGTCGTGCAAAAAGTTCTTGAGTTTATTCAAAAGGACTGAACGGGAGATTGTCAGGATACGAAATTTAATTTGCAAGAATTAGATTTTAAAGGGATATAAAAAATAGATAAATAAATAAATAATCACTTACTTTCATGCTGAGTAAACAGAAAGAGGAACCGCCTATTACAGCAGTCCCTTCCAGAAAGTATTATTTTTAAGATTCTCATAGAGCTTATCCCAAAACCAGTTCATTCTATTATCAATAAGAATTTCAATACTATTTTCGTGATTGGGAGTTCAATTGATTATCTTGAATCCAAGCTTCACTGAAGTATTTTTAAGTTTTGGGACGAGCTCTTACATTTCATTGTTTTTTCAAAGGTTTAGATATGCTTATTCTTTTCTGCGCCCAAAGACAAAGACCAGGCCAAGGACAGCAGCCACTGGCAGTGCAATTGATGGGAATTCAGGGATTTCGTTTACATTGGTATTAACGACATGAACATCCAATTCAATAGGGATACCAAGTTCGTCCCCAAGAGAATCATATCCTGTCGCAATTACCGTATGGCTATAAGTTTTCCCTATTTCTGCGTTACCGGGGACTGTAATTTCCAGAACAGAAGAATTTGTTGTTCTCTCAAGATCAAGAATCACACTTTCTCTGCTGAAAGAATAAAGCCAGCCTGCATTCTCATCATCCTCTTCGATTGAAAAAAATTCAGTAATAGGATAGGGAACCGTATCATCAGGTTCTTCTCCAAGAGAGACCACAAGATCATAACGAACAATCGTTCCTGGAGCAGCTTCTTTTGTATCGACGGGTACATCCAATTCAACTGCTGCCGAACAAGTATTTGCCAGAAGCAACAAACCTAACAAACCAAATATAAAGCCTATTTTTACCACTAATTTCACCTCAAACCATTCTAATTTGACCAGCAAGTATTCGAGCTCCCTTTTAAACTGCGTGAACTCAACAAAACTGCTGGAAATATACTTAAACTTTTATTTTGTCATATTTTTAAATTCTTCAAATTATACGATTCAGGAAACACCGTTCCTGATGTTTTTTGTATATTTTTTAGACTTTTATAAACAAAGAAATTAAAAATAAAAAACTCCCATGAGTGATTCATGGGAGCAAAGATTTCTTTGTACAGCATCTTATTCTTCAGGATATTACCTGATACCGGTATCAAACCCTGTAATCGAAGACGTTTCCGAGTTCACATTGGCTCTGAAAAGATTACCAGGTACCCGGTATCAAATCCGCTAATCGAAGACGTTTCAGAGTTCAGATTGGCCCTGAAAAGCTTGCGTCCTGCTTCAGTTCCACCATCAACAGTCACTTCCACTGGGATCAGGATTTCTTCTCCTGCTTTCAGAGTTAGAACTTTTTCAGTCCAGTTAAACCATGAAAGGTCTGCCTGATAAGCGGCAGGAAGGCCACTGACACTGATGCGGACTTTAAACGTGTCATCGATATTCTGGGTGTTTTTCACTTTGATGGAAAAAGAAACTGTATCTCCTGCTGCAACACTGCTTGCCCTTGGAGAAACAGCAATGTTAGCGCCGCCGGAAAGCTGAACAACACGGTAGGGTACTGAAGTTTCAGCGCTGTTGCCAGCAGCGTCCTTTGCCGTGATCTTCAGGGAATAGTCTCCAAGTGAAGAAGGAGCAGTTATATTGCCCTTCCAGATTCCATCTATATTTGTGAGCTG
>JASGVX010000110.1 GCA_030054735.1 Methanobacteriota archaeon
TAAAATATTTAAATACGTTTGATATAAAAATTAACCTAAAAATATTATTAAATTGTATGATAAAAATCGAAAGTATTAAATAGAATGCTGCTGTATATACGTGCTTATTTCTTGCTATCGTTATTCTAAAATACGCCTGTTTTGCTCAAACATCTATTTTTGGAATTTCCCGAAATTTTCTTTCTTTTACCTTCATTGAAATACTTTCTATTTCCATTCCCAGAGCTTCAATAGAGACAAATATAGGACTTACGCAGTTGGGTAGTAAAATCAAGCACATGCGGGCTTTTCAACATTGGTCTGATTTATACGGTTAAGTCTTTTCCGCTTATGGTTTTTAGTTTAACTGCGTAAGTCCTAAAATAATGCAAATTTTCAAATAATTTTCCAAAAACGATAACAGTAAAAATGTTAATTTTTTGCAGAGATCTGCGAAAAGTCATCTGTATGGAATTCTCAAAAAAATCATAATAATTGGAGCCAAAAACAAAGTTTTTAGATGTTTTCAGGCTCCTAAAAACAAAAAAACCAAAAATCAAAAATTCCCATGATTGTTTCATGGGAAGAAACTTTTCTTTTTACCGGATCACACTTCTCAGGTTATTGTCAAGTACCCTGTATCAAACCCGCTAATTGAAGATGTTTCCGATTTCACGTTTGCCCTGAAAAGCTTGCGTTCTGCCAGAGCATCTCCAGGGACAGTAACTTTCACCGGAAGCAAAACTTCTTCTCCTGATTTCAGAGTTATAGTTTTCTCAGTCCATTCAAACCAGGAGAGGTCTGCCTGATAGGAAGCAGGAAGTTCATTGACACTGATTTTCACTTCAAAAGTGTCATCGATGTTCTGAGTATTTTTCACCTTGATGTTCAGATCAACAGTTTTTCCTGCTTCAACACTGCTGGCCCTTGGTGAAACGGCAATATTGGCGCCGCCTGAAATCTGAACAACAGGGTCAGGAACTGAAGTATTAGCAGTGTTTTCGGCAGCATCAGTTGAATTAATCGACAGAGAATAGCTTCCAACCAGAGCTGGAGCAGTTATGCACACAAGTGCAACGATACCGAGAATTAGAAATAGTCGTTTCATCTATTATATCACCTACTTTCCGATATTTTCACCCTAAACTCTCTTATTGCATTCCGGTTTTACAGGGCCCAGGAGGGTTTTTTTGGGCAGAATCATGGTCTTATGTACCTTTTCAAGCCTGGAGGGGAAATTCCCAAAAACAAAAAAATTGAAACCTTTTTGCAGTAAATTTAAAATTTAGATCTCTTCGTCATGAGTGGGTTTCAGGTCAGATTCGATTATTTAAAATTAACCTGCTCTGTAAAATGCAGTTGTTTTTTTAAAGCCAGGGACGAAACTTTCCAGGGTATTGGGAATTTTTCGATGACTTACAGCATTTTTCTAAAGTTTAAGCCCGGTACGAAATAACCTGTAACTATCATTTTTAGTAAATTCCAATTGGCTCCAATGGCCTTGAAAATCAACATGTCCAGCTGGAAAATATAAGCAGGTTATTTCGTCTCAGTTCCTTTGAAATTTGATATAAATTTGGAGACTAAGTTTTTTGGAGAGAGCCAGTTCTCAGAACTTAATTCCAGATAATAAAATGATTTTATTATATCTATTTAAATTTATCTGAAAATTATGAATATTAATTCTTCATACACATGATTATTATTATAAATATGATAATCTGTATTACTGAGTTCCTAATACTGAGTTCGCCGATGATGTATTTTATCCATATCATTGCTAGCGGTAATAATTCTATTCATTTTATAAAAGGAAATTCACAAAGATAGTTTCATTTTTTCACTTCGAGTCTGAACCCTCTATTGCATCTAAAGACCCCATCCTGTTCTGACTGGAACAGGATAGAGGCTTCATGTAAAAAAAACCAGAATTTAGTGCAGGCTCCGGGTAAAAAAGATAGGTTTCAGGAAGGAAAAATTCTTAATAAAGAGCCAGTGAAATCCTTTTAAGAATCAGTATCAATTAAAAACCTGAACTCCGGCTTTTTAGGCGCATATATGCTTTTCCTCAAATCTAAGAGGTCCAATGCTTGCGATTTAAAATATTACCATGCGTCTTATGTACTTAAAAATGCGGAAATAAGCTTAGAAATAAGGCAAACAGGCTGTCTCAAAACTCAAAGCATTTCTAGAACTGGATAAAGAGCAACTTTGACTTTAAAAACAAGACCATTTACAACAGAAAAATTCACACAACCCACTATACGCATTAAATTTTCGTATATTTACAATTTTTTCTGCTATCGTTTTTCAAAAATATGCATCTTTTTCCCGTCAAATTTCACAACAGATAAGGGATTGCAACCAGCATATTTAGCGCGAAACAATCTCGGGATAAAACAAATTAATATCTTTACAGAGCCTGATTAATAAGTTCACTGCTGCCTTCATCTCTCCCTTCCAAGCATCATTTCAAGGTAAGAAGTACGGATAGAATCGTTTTTCTGAATCCCGAGCTTGGATAAAAACTCAAAAAGCTTCTCCCTTGAACTTTCAAGGTCTTTTTCGTCTTCCACATCAAGCTCCACTTCAAGGAAGTCTCCAAGCCCTCCAACTGCATCAAGGCAGACAGTAATATCCCCTGCCCTGAAAATCTCCCTTTTTTTGCGCACTGCACCCGCTTCCAGGAAACCAAGCGCATGGAAAATTTCTGCCGCACTATCTCCATTCACAGGCGTTTCTATCTCTACTCGGGTTTTGGAGACATCATCGAGTTTAGGGCCTTTATAAGTCAGCACAGCCTGCCCGCCCAGAGAGCGTATCCTCAGGGCCTCATCTGTTTTTGCAAAATTCCGGTATGGAGCTGCAAAATAGACGTCAGACTGCTCTTCAACCCCTATTTTACCTGCTCCCATTTCCTTAAGAAGAGGGCGGATCTTTGAATGGTCCACTCTTACCTTAACTTCAACTTCAAGCATAGTTTCCAGACATCTCCAGTTGATTCATGCTTTGACCAGTATTTCAATCCATAATTAAATATTTGGGATGAAAAAAATCCTAAAAAAATCAGGGATCTAGAGGGACGAATTTTGTGCCGTAGTATATCATACCGCGCTCACCGTCTTCCCCGAGCTTTCTGAACACGGACTTTACCCGCGTCCCGATCTGGATTTTATCAATATCGCCAATAACCTGAGAGGTCAGGCAGGGTCCCTCATCCAGTTTAATAATTGCAAGGGTATAGGGGGCCTGGTCTTCAAAACCTTTTGCAGCCGTGTGAATCAATGTATAACTTACAATTTCGCCGGTACCTTTGAATTTATAGGGTTCGAGCTCACCCATGCGCCTGCAGTTCACACAAACATTGCGTGGAGGATAGAAATATTCCTCGCATTCCTTGCAGCGGGTCCCTTCAAGGTTGTACCTGACACCGATGTTTCTCCAGAACCTTGGAACAGAAGACATCCAATATCACCTCTCCCTCGATAAAATATGAATTACTGCTGTCGCTCCTGAACCTCCTACGTTGTGGGTCATCCCATACTCTGCGCCTTCCACCTGGCGCTTGCCTGCATCTCCGCGCAGCTGGGTTACTATTTCCACAGCCTGTTTAATGCCGGTTGCCCCCACAGGATGTCCACAAGCTTTCAGGCCGCCGGAAGTGTTGACAGGAATCCTGCCGCCAATTGCAGTTTCCCCATTTTCGGTAACAACTCCACCCTTCCCTTTCTCAGCAAAGCCGAGGTCTTCAATTGCGCATATCTCGGCAATTGTAAAGCAGTCGTGCACTTCGACAAGGTCTATGTCCTCAGGGGCCAACTTTGCCATTGAATATGCCCTCTTTGCAGCCACTACGCTTGCATCAAGAGTGGTGATGTCCCTTCTGTCATGCAGGGCAATCGTATCACTTGCCTGTGCTATCGCCTTAATATAAATTGGAGTATCACTATATTTGCGGGCAATTTCCGCAGGCGCCAGAACAAGTGCAGACGCTCCGTCCGTTATAGGAGAGCAGTCAAAGATATGTAGCGGGTCGGCAACCATTATAGAATTCAGGACATCATCTACAGTAATTGCGTGCTTGTACTGAGCAATCGGGTTAAGACATCCGTTTCTATGGTTCTTGACAGCAACCTCTGCAAGCTGTTCACTTGTGGTACCGTATCTGTGCATGTGCAGCCTTGCAATCATTGCATAAAGCCCTGGAAATGTTGCCCCAGCCATTCCTTCCCATTCCCTGTCAGCAGCAGCTGCAAGAGCTGAAGATGCTTCATCGGACCCCACGTCTGTCATTTTCTCTGCTCCTGCTGCAACCACAATGTCGCTGTATCCTGAAGCCACAGACATTATAGCCTGACGCAGGGCAAGCCCACCAGATGCACAGGCAGCTTCCACTCGGGTAGCCGGGACGTGAAGGTTTCTCGAAAGCCCGGAATAATCCGCAATAAGAGCACCTATGTGTTCCTGATCAATGAAACGTCCTCCACTCATATTTCCAATGTAAAGGGCATCAATATCTTTTCCACTTACAGATGAGTCCTGGATTGCTCCAATTCCGGCTTCAACAACTATATCTCTCAAGGAACATTCCCAGAGTTCCCCGAACTTAGTGTTTTTTACTCCGATAATTGCTACGTCTCTCATTATATCCACCCCGTTTTCAGGCCAGTCTGATCTTGCCTTTATGCCTGGCATACCTTGCGTAGTCGATGTATACAGGATTCTTTATAAGTTCGGAAACCGTCGGAGCCCTGTTTCGGATTTCCTCAATCCTGTCAGTAACTCTTATACTGAATGCATCAGAACCTGCTCCTGACCCGAATGCAGTTGCAAAAATCCTGTCTCCTGGCTTTGCCTGGTCAAGGGTTGCAGCTATTCCCATCAGGCAGGAGCCAGAATAGGTGTTTCCTATTTTTGGGACAACAAGTCCGGGAGCAATCTGCTCTTTTGTGAACCCCAGCATCTTTGCAGCCTTTCTTGGGAATTTTCCGTTTGGCTGGTGGAATACCCCATAATCATAATCAGAAGGAGTTGTCCCAAGTTTTTCAAGCAGGCCCTTTGCGCCGTTTGTTACGTGTCTGAAGTAGCCTGGCTCTCCCGTAAAACGTCCACCGTGTTCGGGATAGGGCATTCCTTCTCTTCTCCAGAAGTCAGGGGTATCTGTTGTAAAAGAGTATGTATCTTCAATGATAGCGGCAAGTTCGGATTCATTTCTCCCTATAAGACAGGCAACTCCTCCTGCTGCTGCAGTATACTCAAGGGCGTCACCTGGTGCTCCCTGAGAAACATCCGCCCCTATAGCCAGGCCGAGATCAATCATTCCTGAACCCACTAGCCCCATACAGACCTGCAATGCGGCAGTTCCTGCTTTACATGCAAACTCAAAGTCTGCTGCAGTCATTTCAGGAGTTGCGCCAATAGCCTGGGCTACTATAGTGCTTGTCGGTTTTACAGCGTAGGGATGACTTTCTGAACCAGTATACACCGCCCCGATTCTGGAGGGGAGAACGCCGCTTCTTGCCATTGCGTTTCTTGCTGCTTCTACTGCAATCGTTGCTGCGTCTTCATCTACGTCAGGTACGGATTTTTCGTACACCATGAGACCATTTTTGAGAGCCTTTGCGTCATCACCCCAGAGCCGGGCGATTTCTTCGATTTTTATGCGGTATCTCGGAACATATGCACCATAAGATACAATTCCAATGGTCATGCTTTCACCTATTTTTAAGTATTTAGGCTATCTTCCAGGGGTCATTCCCTTGCATAGTATTGACTGTATTTTTTCAGTAGCTTCACAATCTGATCGAGATCCATTGTAGTTGCGACCACAGGAATACGGTCTACTTCTGCCATCTTGACTGCAACAGGGCCTACATCTCCCCTACGGAGTCCGTGGAGCACAACAGCTCCGGGTTTCAGGTTGGTTACCCGAATAGCTACCAGGGGGGATTTTCCGGTAGAGACTTTTGTAAAGATCATGGCTCTGTCCGTACTCCAGCCGTAGAGCTTCTGGAATTCATGTGAGGAAAGTTCCAGTATTGCACGCTGGCTGTCGATGACAGAAAAACCATAAAGAGGCTTTTCAATTCCTTTGTAGACTATATCGCCTTCAATAAGATTAACCAGTTTAGCAAGCTGTATAGGGAGAGTATACTCGTAGGTTGAGTAGATGGATTTTGAGCTGCTTTCAGCGTTAAGTATAGATTCGTAGGCGTGAATCTTTTTGCCTCCCCTCTCCATATCAATTTCAATCAGGGCCTCCACAATCTTCCGGATTATAAGTGTCCCTGGAGACTTTCGCCTCCCGCTTTCATAATCACTGATAACGGAGGGAGAGACCTTAAGGTAATTTGATATATCGGTCTGGGATATCTCGAAGTTTAACCTCCACTTTTTCAGAGACTCTCCGGGCTTATCTGAGAGTGTGATATCTCCAGCCATTTTTTCTGCCAGTCGGTTGCGCAGATTTTCTGAGGAATCGTTGAATGTCATGACTTACTTAGTCTAAGATGAAACGTTAGCATATAAATATAACGAATGCTAATTCGGCAATTGTCGCCGAGAATTAAGCATCGATAAGGGAGAGATCTTCGTCAAAAAATTTATAACATATATACGAGAAATTAGGATGTAATGCCCGCAAATTCACAGAACCCCGGGATAAGCGTTTCGGACATAACTCTCTATATCACTTGCCCGCGAAGGGTTTACTTTGTCAGCCGCGGTTTTGAGCTTTTTCCAGAAATAAACGCATCAAGGCTCGAGAGAATGCTCTTGAAAGAACTCTCCCTGAATTATCCTGAAATTGTGAAAAAGTGTTCGTTAAACGCCGATAGCATCTGCAAAGAACTTGAGACTGCCCTTAGTCAGGCATGTGAAGATCTTCCACTAATGTTTCCAAAAGAATTTGCAGATAGAGAGACGGGATTTATGGAGGAGGGGGCCGCGCGGGTGAGAGCCAAAATCCCAGAAATTGCAGCTAACCTCCACAAAGGGCTAGAAGAATTCGGGAAAGACGCCATGCTTGCGGCACTTACCCCTGTAAAAACCGAGCCCATTATTTACTCAGAGCGTCTGAACCTGAAGGGATCACCCTCTAAAATAGTCTGTTTTGAAGGCTTGAATGTTCCATCTATTATAAGGCCTGGGAGCTGCCCTGTCCAGGGTGTCTGGGCGTCCGATAGGACACACGTTGCATCACTTGCCCTTCTCCTTGAAGCCGAGTCCGGAAAAGAAATCCCTTTTGCCTTTGTCGAGTACGTAAGTTTCGGGATAATACGAAAAGTAGTCATCCGGACTTCGGACCGCAGGGAGGTATTAAAAATCTGCAGGCGTGTTGAGAAAATAAAAGCCGGATTCATGCCTGAGAAAACAGAAGAAAAATTCTGTCCGGAATGCACCTTTTCAGAGCACTGTGTTTCGAATCCTTCTCTTATGTCAAAATTTTTCTAAATCATGAATGGATGGAAAATGTTGTAGAGCAATGAAAAAAGCAAAAACAAAACTGTTGTTCAGTAAGAAGTTGTAAGGACTTTTTTGAGTGCGATTGAACAGAGATTGTATCTTTATTAACAATAACACCTCCCATTTTTTAGGTCTAAGAAAAACTTTCGTTGGGTATGAATATACAAGTTTTTTTAAGAGTCTCAAATGATTAGTCATATAAAGTACTAATTTTGAATAAAATAATCATAAATCCAGGATTATTTCTTATAGTTCGATGATCTGGCCAGAAAAATTATAAGGAATTAGCTAAGAGGGATTTATTGAGTTCAAATAAACTTTCCAGATTCAGCCGAACTCCATAAACTATCGCCATATATATAAACACTGGGTAATTTTTTTCATAAAAGTTTCGTATGAGGTATTATTAATTGATCATATGTAAACATAAAAGTTGCGTACAAATACTATGTATTATTTCAAAATCGGCATCAACAAAAATTATGAAAAGTTAAATGTCGACCTGCCGAAAGAAGGATAAATGTAATTTTAGACAAAAATTAACCTTGTAGTGGAAAAAATTGATACTACTATCATTATATTTTGAATATTTTATTTACTAAGAAATAAATAGGAAATTAACATGAACGCAAAATCAGCAGATATATTATCACGCATATTAGCGTTGATAGCTGTTTTTATAGCACTATATAATGCATATCTTGGATGGTTAGATGAAGCAAAAGAATCTTACTTATCAATTCTTATATTGATATTTGTTTTATTGTCATTACTTAACGCAGAATATTCAAAAAAACAAAACCGCTAGGGATTATGTTATCAAAATCTATACAGAGTTAAGGCTGCTGAGGATTTCAGCAGTTTCAGAATACTAACAGCTTCAGGATATTATTTTATCCAGCTGATTTGTCCTGCTTGCTTCTTTGATTTCCTGAGCTATTCTCCTGCCTGTAGAGAGATTTTCCTGAATCAGATCTGCATAAGGAGAACCTGAAATGTAAAGGTTTGTTCCTGCAACGATCCGGGCAGAAATCTCAAATACCTTAATTTCGAGATCATCCGTAAACACAGTTTCAAGGCAGAAAGCTCCTATCATTCCTCCAAAAAGACGGAGGGACTCTTCGACCACTCTTTCTCCAAGAGAGAAGATCAGAGTGAGGAGTGACTCCCTTGCAACAAGGGGCACGTTTCCAGTAACAACGTAAGTCGGGCGGATTCCTGCTTCTATGAGTTCTCTGGGGGATCCAAGCCTGAAGATCTCGTCTGCATTGGATTCTACCCTGCGGTCCATGCTCAGGAGTTCAAGGCTGCCTTCGCTTAAGGTATAACCTTCATTCTTAATTGGAGAGTAGAAATAGTGAAGGTAGTAGCGGGTTCCGGTAATGAATTCTTGAATTGTATATTTCTGCTTGTGGTCTATGAGTTCCTCGAACTCTTCGTAGGTTTTTGCAACGAAGAAGCCTTTTCCTCCTTTTGCTCCGTCGTACTTGACCATCACAGATCCGTTAATATCATGTGGGTCATCAATTTTTTTGGGTATATGGATACCTGCACCAAGCAGCCATTTCCGCTCTTTATTCCTGTCTGATTCCCACTCCAGTACAGCCCGGTTCCCAAAGCTAGGTACAGCCATCTCTGCAAAATTATCTGTACCCAGATACGCAATAAATGAACCGTGAGGAATAATAATTACATTTTTCTTTCTAAGCTCTTCAGCCTTGTTCATTATGTCCGCATAGCTCTCGACAACGAGATACTCATCAGGTTTTGCTTTGGGAAATGCATCATAGAACTTGGGCGGCTTACCAACGCAGATCCCAAGAGTTCTGAAGCCTTCTTTTCGTGCCCCATCAAAGATTTGGAGGCTTGAGTGAGAACAGACTGTTGCAACAGTAATGTTATCTAAATCATAATTTTTCAGAAATTCCAGAACCTGCTGTTTTGTGATCATGATAACTACCAGTGAAAAATTTAGATTAGAATATACAATGCTGTATTTAAGCTTAAGGGCAGGATTCTATATATAAATATAGTAGTGTATCTATAATAACGCTCAGAAATAAAACTTTATATTGAGTTTGTTCTAAAGTACATTATATAGTACAATCAAAAAATTAGAATACAATCAAAAAATACTGGCAAAAAAGTTTTTAACTCAGGAAATAAGCATGAGCGGGCTTGAAAATCGAGACAGTTTGTCTGAAACTGGCGAAGCTCCCGGGAGACCTGGGGATCAGGATAACAGGGTGCTTGTCCTCCCTGTAAACGGGGATTCTAGAAAAATTACCCAGATCCTCTCCAACGAAACATCATTGAAGATCCTTGACCTCCTTGGGAAGAAAAGCATGTCTGCAACGAATATTG
This sequence comes from Methanobacteriota archaeon, assembly GCA_030054735.1. Taxonomy (GTDB): domain Archaea; phylum Halobacteriota; class Methanosarcinia; order Methanosarcinales; family Methanosarcinaceae; genus Methanosarcina. The sequence goes on from JASGVX010000110.1 coordinate 9,808, forward strand.
CAGAAGAGCTGAAGCTCCCTCTGACAACGGTCAAATACAATCTTGATTCTCTGGTTGAATCCGACCTGATTAAGGTTAAACAGATAAAGTGGAGCCAGAAAGGGCGTCAGGTTAAGATCTATGAATCAGTTGAAAAGCTAATTGTCCTTGTCCCCCCAAGAAACTCGATAGATAAACTCTCCATAATAAGCCTGCTGCAAAAATATATTGGAGTAATAGGTGCAGCCGTCTTTGCATCTGCAGGAATAGAGTACTTCTCAGCCTACATGCGGGCAAAAAGTGTTATAGATGCCACTGCTCCTTTGAGGATGGGAGTAACGGGGCCGGCAAATGAGACTTATCCAGAAGAAACAGTTCTGGAGAGCTTTGATAATAAGAGCCTGGGCCCTAAAGCCGTTAGCACTGAGTCCACTTTTAGCCAGAAGTCAAGCGCAGAAGATGAAATGAAGAATGAGAGCCCTGATACCTTTGCCGGAAAGCAGGATATGGGCGTTGAAGGAGGAGAAAATCTCTCTTCAGGAATGGAAACTACTGCCCTGAACGTGGATAGTGCTGAAATTCTAAAAGAACTGGACTCAGGCCAGGGGCTCCCTCCAGTTCCCCCCGCATACCTTGGAGGGATAGATGGGATTTATGACACACTCGCCCTTCATCCTGGAGTCTGGTTCCTTTTCGGATGTATCTTTGTTATATTTTTTGTAATAGTAAGAGAAGTCTATTATAAGAAAAAAACCAAGTAATCAGGGATTGTATGAGGGTCGCTTTAAAACTTGCATACATAGGCACCGAGTTTCACGGGTCTCAGATTCAGCCGAATGCCGAAACTGTGGAGAAAGAACTCTTCAAGGCTCTCCGGAACCTCGGGATAATAGAAAGCCCCAAATCTGCTAACTATACCTGTGCAGGCAGGACTGATGCAGGGGTTCATGCCCTTGGGCAGGTTATTGCTTTTGATACGGACAAACAGGTACTGGCAAATCCAAGAATCATCAACTCCGAACTTCCTCCAACTATATGGGCATGGGCTCACGCGGAAGTCCCATTCGATTTTGATGCCAGGAGACACGCAATTTCCAGGCATTACCGCTACGTTCTGAGTGGCGAAGAGTACGACATTTCAATGATGAGGGAAGCCTCAAAACTCTTACTCGGGACCTATGATTTCAAAAACTTTTCCAGGTCAAACGGAGAAAAAAGTACGGTCCGTACTCTCGAGAGGGTTAATGTCCGCATAGATGGAGAAATTACAAAGATTGACATTGTTGCTAATAGTTTTCTCTGGCATATGGTAAGGAAAATAGTAACTGCTCTTTCAATGATTGGAACGGGGGTACGTGATAACGACTGGCTGGTCCAGATGTTAAACCCCGAGATTTATGAGGAAGGAATTGAGCCTGCCCCAGCCTATGGCTTAACCCTTATGGAGGTAGGCTACGGAGAGAATATAGATTGGATTGAAGATAATTACTCAATCCGAAGGGCAATTGACCAGAACTCCAAACGCATCCTCAGACACAGGGTTATGTCTGAAGTGCTCGGAGAATTGATCTACCATGAGTAAGCAGGAATCCAGTCCAATTTATTTATAAATTATAATTTGGAATTTATTTATAAATTATAATTTGGAATGATGTCTGTTTTTCTCCGATCTCTAAAAATAGCCCATGAAATCAATAAATTAAAGTTCTACTGCATGTCCCGTTTAAAGCAACGAGGGCGCTCGAATGAAACGCATATGAAATTCTTCAAATAACAGGCACAAAAAATGAAAGTACCTAGAAGCACTTTCATGCTAAAAATAAGTATTATCAAAATTCATTAGAAAAAAATTCAATTATGAGTTGAAAGGAACTTTTTATTTATTCCTTCTACACCATAACTCCCCACCTGCTCGCATTTACAGGTGGGGAATTCGCGGAGTTAATTTACGGAGCAAATTTTTAAACTTCTTCGGGAAACATATTATCGTAGGGGATGATCTTATTTAACACTTCCCATTTAGTTGTATTTTATAAAATGTTATAATGCTTATGATTTGTGTTAATATTTATAAATAGTAACAAAAAAATACAGATAAATTGTTCTATTTTTTGAGTACAGTTACTGATATGAACTTAGATTGAATGAGTAAAATCTTCCATTTTTGAATTTATTTCAAAACTCTTCTTATTTTTTTAAATTCTTTTTCTGATACGAAGTAATACTCCTTCTGCTTCATGAAGCCTCATTTTAAAAGGAAAAATAATGACCAGTCCCTCAATAAGATATAATCAGATATGAGAGCTTTTTTAGTAATGATACAAATAATTTCACTATAATTTAATACTACTATTTTCTATTTGAATTATAATTAATATTACAAAAGAGAAAATTATTAATTATAAGATGAGCAAGTACTCTAGATGTCTTCTTCAGAAATTCAGATCAAAGAGATGGTAGCCAATAAATGGGACCTTGCATCCGAGACTTTTGATACCCATGCAGGACACGGGATCCAGAGCCAAAAAGAAAAAGATGCCTGGAAACGTGCTTTTCTTAAGGTCTTTCCGGAAAAAGGTTTAAAAATTCTTGATGTCGGCTGCGGTACAGGGGAATTAAGCTTACTGTTTGCTGAAATGGGGCATAAGGTTACTGGAATTGACATTTCCAGACAAATGTTGAATACGGCAAAATTAAAGGCTGAAGCCCTTGGAGCTGACATAACCTTTGAGGAAGGAGATGCAGAAAACCCTTTTTTTGGTACATCTTCTTTTGACATTGTGTTCAGCCGCCATCTTCTCTGGACTCTCCCAAACCCGAAAAAGGCCGTAGAAAACTGGAAAAGGGTTCTGCGGAAAAATGGGAAGGTTCTGATTATCGATGGGGTGTGGGACAGCGGGACCCTGGAATCCAGAGTCCGCAGAATTGCAGCTGACTTTTTAATTCTGCTACTTGAGAGAAAGAATCCCAGAAAAGGACACGCCGGATATTCTGATGAACTCAAAGCCCGGCTCCCTCACGCCGGAGGGGTTCCGCTTGAAAAAGTAAGGGAATACCTCTCGAGTACAGGCTTTGAAAAGATACAGGTTTTTGACCTGAAAGAAGTAAGAGAGGCCCAGAAAGAGGGAATGCCGTTAGGCGAACGGATTGTACGCAGTTATCAGTACTATCTCATCTGCGGCCGGAAATAAAATTCATTAAATAAAACAGATGGAGGTTTCAAAATGAAAAATAAAAACTCACCTTTATTTATAATTTTAATTATCCTTCTTACCTGCTCCTTCCTGCTGGCTTCCGGATGCAGCAGTACAGAAGAAAACGACACAAAAGAGGCTGTTTCCGGGACGGAAATAACCTCAGGATCTGATGCAAAAGGAAGCTCAGAAGCCAGTACACTTGTACTTGGTGAGATGTGGGAAATAGATTCAATTAATACTCTTGCAGGCGGCGGGACGCTGATTTGCGAGAAAGCTGCAATAACCGAAACTCTTGTTGGTGCTAATGATGATTTCTCCCTGAAACCCGGGCTTGCAAACTCCTGGGAGCAGCTTGACGAGAATACCTGGGAATTTAAACTAAGAGATGATGTTAGCTTCCATGACGGAAGTAAAATGACTGTAAAAGAAGTGAAGTTGACCCTGGAAAAGATAATTGAAGCAAATCCGAAAGTCGCATCCATGCTCAAGATCGACACTATCGAGGAAGTCGATGAATATACTCTCAAAATAAAAACCAAAGAAATCAATCCAATTCTGCCTGGAATTCTCCATTACCCAGATACAGCCATATTAAGCCCCTCTTCTTTTGATGGATCAGGAGAGTTCGTAAAACCCATTGGAACAGGTCCGTATAAATTTGAATCCTTTGACGAGAGGACCAGAATTCTGACGGTTGTCAGGAATGAAAACTGGTGGGGAGGAAAAGTCGGGCTTGCGAAGATGGTCCTTAAAGGGATACCTGACCCGAACACAAGGGCAATGTCAATAGAAAATGGGGAAGTTGACTTTACCGTTGATGTGCCCTACAGTGAAACAGACCGGATTGGCGCTTTAGACGGCATTATAGTAGAGAAATACAAAACTCCGAGAGTTTACAAACTCGACGTCAACCTGAAACATGACCCTCTTGGAGATCTCAGAGTAAGACAGGCCATGTCTTATGCCATTGACAGGCATGATATCGCAGAACACGTACTCTACAATGTAGGAGAAGCTGCTGCAGGGCCTTTCCTGCCCACGATGGTATGGGCAAATAAGAGCCTGAGCCCCTATACAAGAGACCTTGAGAAAGCTAACGAACTCCTGACAGCCGCTGGCTGGGTAGACACTGACGGAGACGGGATAAGGGATAAAGGTGGAAAGCCCCTCAAGCTCAACATGATGACCTATTCAGCAAGGCCAGGTCTTCCTCCAATGGCTGAGGCTATAACTGCCCAGTTGAAAGAGGCAGGCATAGGCGTAGAACTCGAAATAATGGAAGTAGGGTCAATTAATGACAGAAGGAAAAAAGGTGACTGGAACCTCTACCTTGCCGCCTACAACATTGCAATGGTTCCAGACCCGGAATATATCCTAACTAACTGGTACATGACAGATGGCAGTGATAATCAACCTGGATATTCTAATCCGAAAGTAGATTCCCTGATAACGGAAGCCAGAAAAATAACAGACCTGAAAGAGCGCTATAAGAAGTTCAGTGATGTTGAAGCCATCGTGTACGAAGAACAGCCTATGATAATAATTGCTTACTACGGCTGTGCAATTGTGAAAAAGGACTATGTAAAGGGCTATGTTTTCGACCCGACAGCCCATGATTACCGCATAAATGCAGGCATGTATATTGAGAAATAAAAAAGGAAACTTGAATGGGTGTAGATCTTTTAGATCTATACCTTCCCCCACTAAAAATGGCAGGGACAGACAGGCACTCTTTCCTTTTGTTCGTATTTAGGAGGAAGCATGAAATATTTCTTGAAAAAGGCAGGGTTTATGGCATTTACAGTTTTTGCGGTCTGCGCCCTGACTTTTTTTCTTATGAACGTGATTCCAGGAGGAACAGCTGAACTAATTCTCAAGCACACACTTATTGGCCTTGAGGAAAGCGCAACCGAAGAGCAGCTCATACAGTTCTCAAGCAGGTACAACCTGGATGACCCTCTTTACCTGCAGTTTTTCAGTTGGGTAAAAGAAGCCGTATTGAGAGGGGACATGGGGACCTCCTATGTCTATAAAAAACCGGTGATTTACCTCCTGGCTCTGCGCCTTCCGGCAACGGTCCAACTTGCGGGAGCAAGTATGGCGCTTGCAATAGTTGTCGGGGTAAGCCTGGGAATTTATTCTGCCCTCCAGGAGAACCGTATTTCTGACCATATACTGAGGATTATAACACTTTTTGGAGTTTCAATGCCCGGTTTTTGGGTAGCCCTGATTCTTATTCTCATATTCTCCCTCAAATTGAAACTTGTTCCTGTATCAGGCTATGGAAATCTGGAAAACATGCTTTTGCCAGCAGCAGCCCTTTCTCTCCACTCTATTGCTTCTATTATGAGGGTTACAAGGACAAGCATGCTTGAGACCCTTGGCCAGGAGTATATCAGGTTTGCAAAAGCCAAAGGGCTTCCTGTATGGAAAATAATTAGCAGGCACGCCTTAAAAAATGCCATGCTCCCCGTCATCACAGTTATTGGTTTTCAAACGGGAAGCCTGCTTGGAGGAGCGGTTGTGATTGAAAAGATCTTTGCCTGGCCCGGGATAGGAGGTCTGCTTGTGGACTCAATTTCGGCCAGGGATTTACCAGTGGTACAGGGATGCGTGCTTGCGATTGTTACGATGTACCTCCTTGTGCATTTCCTGGTGGATATGCTCTATACGCATCTGGACCCCCGGATAAGGTACGGCTGATACTATGGATAATTCATTTGCTGATAAGTTAAGAAAAAAAAGCTTCTTACTGCCGGAAGCTTACGGAAATGAAGTTGTAAAAAAAGTTTTTCAAAGAAAAGATATGCTTTTTGCTCTGCTAGCCCTTTTCTTTTTTGTCGGGTTAGCCCTTTTTGCTCCTCTAATTTCACCTTATGACCCCAATGCCATTAATCTGAAGAACAAGAACCTGAACCCTTCAGAAGAGCACCTTCTGGGCACAGATTACCTCGGAAGGGATCTGCTCAGCAGGATCCTGATAGGGGCCCAGACTTCTCTTTCTATTGCCACAGGAGTGGTGCTGATTTCCCTCTTTCTGGGAACTGCAGCTGGCTGTGTAGCAGGTTATTATGGGGGAATTGTGGACGAAAGCATTTCAAGACTAATTGATATCTTCCTTTCGTTTCCGGGAGTCATCTTTGCCCTCACCATTCTGGGGGCACTTGGAAGTGGAGTTTTCAACCTGATGCTTGCCCTTTCTATAGTTCACTGGGCAAAATATGCCAGGTTGATGCGTGGGCAGGTCCTTTCCATCAAAAAAAAGGAATTTATTCTTTCCGCCATAACAAGCGGAGCCGGAGATTTTTACATAATCCGCAAGCATATTGTTCCCAATGCCATTGCTACTCTCCTCGTGCTTGCCACGATCGACTTCGGACATGTTATTCTTTCAATTGCCACCCTGAGTTTTCTAGGAATTGGGCTACCTGCCGATGTGCCTGAATGGGGAGCAATGCTTTCTTCAGGAAAGGAGTTCATGAGGACAGCTCCTTTCCAGACGATCTTTCCCGGACTTGCCATAACCCTCATTGTGGTTATTTTCAGTATTCTAGGAGACGGTATGAGGGATATTCTTGATCCTAACCATGAGGGAGGCGAAATATATTGAGCCTGCTTGAAGTAAAAGACCTCTCCGTTGAATTCCCTTCAGGAGAAAACACCGTAAAAGCAGTTTCTCATGTCTCTTTTGAGATAAGGGAGGGAGAGACCTTCGGGATAATCGGGGAAAGCGGGTCTGGAAAGTCCGTTATAGGACTTTCCCTGCTCAGGCTTCTTCCGGCAAATGCGAAGGTTTCAGGAAGAGTGTTTTTTCAGGGACAGGACCTTCTTTCCCTTAAGCCTTCAGAACTCCGAAAAATCAGGGGAAAGAAGATCTCGCTTATGCCCCAGAACCCGGCAGGAGCCCTTAACCCGGTCCTGAAAAACGGGCTTCAAATAGAGGAGGTGTTTGAAGGAAACAGGGATGAAAAAAAGGAGGGAATGAAAAAAGCCCTGGAATTGATGAAACAGCTCTTTTTGAGAGACCCCGAAAAACTTTGTACCCTCTACCCTCACCAGCTGTCCGGAGGCATGAGGCAGCGGCTGACAGCCTGTATATCTCTTTCATTTGAACCTGAAATTCTGGTCGCAGACGAGCCCACAAAGGGGCTGGACCCAGAGGCAAAGGCAGGTGCAGTTGATGTTTTCACTAAAATAAAAACAGAGTATAAAAAGACAATGCTCCTGATCACTCATGACCTTGACCTGGCTTTTGAGGTCTGTGACCGAATAGCTGTGATGTATGCAGGAGAGATTGTAGAACTGGACCAGGCTTCAAAAGTCCTGAGCACTCCACTTCACCCTTATACAAAGGGGCTTATCCAGGCTCATCCCAGGAACGGGCTCGTACCTCTGAGTGGGCAGAGCCCAAGCAGGATAAAGCTCCCTGAGGGTTGTCTTTTCCATGAAAGGTGCAGGTACTCAGATGTTGAGTGTTCCATAAAGCATCCAGAAATAAAATACTACAACGGAGGTCTGATAAGGTGTCACTTCCTGTCCTTAAAGTAAACGGGCTGGCAATGAGGTTCGGGACTTCTGAAGTGTTCAAAAATGTAAGTTTCTCAGTAACTCGCGGAGAAACCCTTGGGCTTTTCGGTAGAAGTGGGTCAGGAAAAACCACGATTGGCAGATGTATTGTAGGGCTTGAAAAACCCACTGGAGGAGAAATCCTGGTACGGGGAGTGGATATACTGAAAATGGAAAAAAAAGAGTTTCGGAAACTGCGCCCTAAAATTCAGATGATATTCCAGCACCCTGAAACCTCTCTTGACCCGCGCATGAAAGCTTTTGAAAACCTTATAGAGCCCCTGAAGCTCCATTCAGGTCTTAAGCGAGATGCCCTCATGAAACGGGGAGAGGAACTGGCCGAACTTACAGGGTTGCGCCCGGAACACCTTGCCCGTTATCCTGGCCACCTCAGCGGGGGGGAGATCCAGAGGGTAGTGCTTGCCAGGATCATGGCTTTATCCCCGGACTTTATAGTCGCTGATGAGCCCACTTCCATGCTTGATGTTTCAGTCCAGGCTCAGATCCTGCGCCTTATGCAGAAACTCCAGAGGGAGACAGGAGTTTCTTACCTGCTTATCTCCCATGACCTTGAGGTGTTAAAGAATGTCTGCCACAGGATCGCCTACCTTGAAAACGGGACCATTACCTCAATTGAAACCATAAACAGAGGAATTAAAATATGAGCACTCAGGAAAAACAGATAAAACAGACCATTGCCCGCATATGGGATGTCTCATCCGAGACCTATGACAGCCATGAAGGGCATGGGATCCAGAGTAAAGCTGAACGAGAAGCCTGGAAAAATGTGTTTAAAAGTCTTCTTCCTCCGGGCAGGCTGAAAGTGCTTGACGTCGGCTGCGGGACATGTGAAGTTGGGCTTTTATTTGCTGAAATGGGACACCATGTCACAGGTCTTGACCTTTCTGAAAAAATGCTTGCAAAAGCAAGGGAAAAAGCTTCCAGAAGAGGGTTTGACAGTGTTTTCAAAAAAGGGGATGCTGAAGCCCCTCCCTTTGAGGCAAATTCATTCGATATAGTTGTTAACCGCCACCTCCTCTGGACTCTCCCGCATCCCGATACTGCGGTCCTGAACTGGAAAAAAGTTCTCAAGAAAGGAGGGAGGCTTATTGTTGTTGATGGGGTCTGGAATGACGGTTCACTCGAAACAAAGGCGAGAAGGCTTGTAAGTGATTTTTGCACTTTGCTTGCGGAAAGAAGGAATCCCAGAAAAGGGCACTACTCCAGAGAAATAGACAGCGAACTTCCTAACCGTCACGGAGTCCCTTCTGAAAAAATGCTTGAATATTTCAGGGATGCGGGGTTCAAAAACGTCAGAGACCTGGACCTGAAAGATATTATGGAGCTTCAGAGAAAGGAAATGCCGTTCAGAAAACGGATAGCTTATAACTACACTTATCATCTGGTCTACGGAGAAAAAAATTAAAGATTTGAAGCTGAGTCCCAATTAAGGAGACTAAATCTTACTTTAAGGGTTTCTAACAATTGATGGAAGATAAAAGAGGAACTGCCCTCATTACTTAAGCCAACTGTTCCTTTCTTTATCACTCTGCGATCTTGACAATAGCTGTTCTTTCAGCAATAACATTTCTGCCCTTGCGGTCAACAACCTTCAGATTTATTTCACTACCTGCTTTAAAACCGTAATTGTCAGAAGTGTTATCGTCCCCGTTCACACTAACTTTTACGCTGGACTCTACGGTCCCTACTGCACTGTCCCGCCCGCAGAGGACAAGCCTTTCCCCAACATCCCATAAGCCATCTTCAATAGTGGCTTTGTTGTTAACAACATAGTATTTGGTATTTTTTCCATTTTTGGTCAGATCCATGTAAAGAACCTGTATACTTCCTTCAATTCTTTTTCCAGTTCCTTCAGAAATACTTCCCTGGAAAGAATTTCCATATCCGAAAATCTTTATCGATATAGAGTCTAATGGAAGGGGATCTCCTCCCTCATGAATAAGGACAATCATGTTTTCTTCAAACCTGGCTCTATTAGCTAGTGGCCCAACTCCATAAAGCCCTCCTTCACAGGATTCAAGAGTAATTCTTGCCATAGGAGGCTGAAGGTTTTTGACTTTAGAGAAATCAACGCTGCTAACAACTACACCCACAAGTGCAAAGGTGATTAACAGAATGAGAAGAGAACCGACAACAGGGGCTAGACCTTCCGGTACAGAGTTTAAGAAATAAGAGAATTTATCCCGGATCTTTTTCCAAGTTTTCATTAATAGAAAATATGTGAAGTATGGATAAATAATTACTCATTTGACGAACAATAGTAGAATTTAATTAAAAAATTAAAGATAAAAATAATATTTATTAAAAAGTTATTTCTTTTTTCTTTTTGCCTCCTTTTCGTATTCCTTTTCGAGCTCGAAGATTTCCCTGAATCTTTCAAGCTCGTTTCTGCTTCTGGAATAGCGTGAAAGTACCATAAAACCCCCGACGAGCAGGGCTAAAATTGCGGCAAAGAAATACATGGGTGCAGATTCAATATAATATTTTACCTGAATAGCTTTCTCATGTTCTCCCATTTTGGAAGAAATCCACAGAAGAGTCTGCCTTCCATTCTCATCAAAACTTGTTTCAGATGGTTTAGGCCTTGCTATCCCGAAAACCCTGTTACCAGTAACGTAGCCTTCCGGGAGAACTACACGGATGAACTCGGAGTCAGGTTTCATAAATGTAAAACTCTGGGATCCGGGCGTATCAAGAGTGTACGCAATAAAACCTGTAACCGGCTCCTTAAATTCAAGGTTTACTACTTTCATTCCGCGGGTAACGCCCTGCGTGAGATTATAATTCACTTCAGAAACGTTGCTGCTATTTGAGAGCCTCATGAAGGTATCTGAATTCGCAGCAGTTTTGTTTGCGGGTTCTACAAGAAGTACAAAGTTTTTAATAGGGTCCTTCTCAGGGCCCCCGCCAAGGGTTTCGGGAGGGAAGATTTCAAGCTTGCTGCTATTTATGACAATATGGACAGCCTGCACTCCTGTTTTATCCTTCTGAATGTAGTATCTGGTGGTATTTTCTGGAATTCCATTCTCCCATTCATCCAGAAAAGCATCAAATTCATAGCTGGAGATGTTGCCAGGCTCCAGAGTGATCTCCTTTTTTTGGTCAATACAGCCTGATATGAAGACCACCAGCATGGCAAGGAGTGTAAATATACATTTTGTTTTCATTTTCACGGTAGAATTCTCCCCTGGGCGTAAAGCGATCTCTTTTCAGCCTGAAACAATTTTTTTAATTCTTATTTAGGCAGGGTCCGTAACAGGTCAGCTTTTATCCTATGCTTTCTCTTCTTAATAAACAAAACGGATATTCTGTCGGAAGAATAAATGTGAATATCCCTTTTCCATCTCCTTCGTCTCAGGCTCAGGTTTTTGATTCATCTGAAGAACTTAAATATCTTTCTAGCATAGGCCAGTCAATTTTTTTGATATATTTTGCCTGAAGCTTGGAAACGTAAAGAATATTACTGCCAAGAAGAATTTTCATATCAGAGGGTTTAGGAGATATTTCTCCTAGCGGAAGAAGCACAGGGCCTTCTGGAGAAGTGGAAAGCCTGAAGTCCTGTCCGCTTTTTCTTATGTAAGCCCTGACCTTTTCGTCAATTGAAAATGCCGGAATCATATAAAACACCGTGCAGAAATTGTCCGGGAAAGATAAATAATTACAGGGTATAAGATTGAAAACGACGGAATCTTTTTACTGATAAACAGGAAACTCAGTAAGAAAAAAACCACAAGAACTGCAAAAGCTGCCGGTCAGTTTAAATTTGATGAAAACAAATTAGGGAGAAGATAACATGATGATGAAAGATAAAGGAAAACTTGTAATCTGGCCTGCATATATCGATCAAAGCAAATCCAGAAGCAGCGGGAGGATCATCTCCCGAAAAAACGCCATAAAAGAGCCGCACCTTAATGAAATCAAAGAAGCTGCCAAACAGCTGGGCCTGAGCCCGGAAGTGGAGCCTGAGAAAGCCTATCCCAAATCCTGGTGGGAAGTTAGCGGAAGAGTGCTTGTAGACGATAAAGGTCCAAAGTCCATTATTGCAAAACAGATTGCTTTAGAAATTAAAAAAAAGAGGGGCCCGGAAGTACCCAAACGTCCATGAAATATAAAGAGAGCTTTAACATCGCTTTTCATTTAACCCGGATAGGCGGGGCCTAACCCTTGTTTTCCTTTTAGCTTTTTATAAGAGCATCTCATTTCCTTTTTAGCTTTTTATAAGGGTATCTCATTTCCTTTTTAGCTTTTTATAAGGGTATCTCATTTCCTTTCCACACTGCTCGCAGGATATAACAATGAATCCTTCTTTTAGTCTGTAGCGAGCATTATATCCAGGCATAAGAAACGTGTAGCAGTGCTTGCAAATCCTTCTTTTGATTTCCCCTGGAATTCCTATCCTGTTTCTCATGGATATATTTCGTATGAGCTGCACGTAATGCCTGCTGCGCTCAGGTTTTTCTAAGAGCTCAGTTTTCGCAAGCTCAAAAAGCCGCCACATACGCTGGTGGGCTATGTTCTGAATAAGGTTTTTCTGCTGTTTCCTGGCTGCTCTGGGCATTGGTAAATCTATCCTGCTATTTTACTGGTATGAGAACCCTGTTTCTATGCACCTGCTGAACTCTCTTCCCTGCGCCTGTCAAAAGAGCCTCTTAGAGAAAGCTATTTCCAGGACAGGTTTAAAGGTCTTTTCTAATAAAAACTGGCTCAAGAACCCTATTATAGATCATCTTCTGAAGGTAGCAAACAGCTGGCAATTTGATCACAACTGCTTCTCTCTTGTCTCCTGCACTATGGACTCCTATTGATTCTTTTCCATCCGCTATCATGAAGAGTTCTTCATCATAATGGATCCCATCGATTACGATATTGTTTATGAAGTCTGCAAAATCTTTTGTAGTTTCTCTAAACTCAAATGGAAGTGACTTGAATCTGTCTGCTTCACTTACAATAAGGGTTAACCTGCAGGTTCTTTCCAGTTTTTTCAGTTCTGCTTCAAACTCCTGGAAGAACCAGGGACCGGATGCAAAAACAATCAACTCTTCTTTTACCCCACTGAGAATTTCACGGATTCTATTTTTCATCCCCCATTCACTCTGTATACACCAGACTGGAGAAGTTTTTGGGAGCTTATAACTTAATTCATTGAGCTGGTCAAGGGTATCTATTGCACAGTTGATGAATTCATCTTTTATCTTGCTTATTACCTGCTTGGGGTCAACTGCACGGAAATATGTCGGTGAACCCTGTCGTACTTCCAGAAAACCTTTTTTCGCAAGTACTTTAAGGATCTCATATATTTTGGCTCTTGGCACATTCGTGAGTTCATGGATCTCCCTGGCAGTAGCCTCTCCCAAACTGACAAGCCCTGCATAAGCTTTTGCCTCATTTTCGGTTAGCCCAAGCGTTTCGAGGTTTCGAATTAACTGAGAATTGATTTGCGAAAACATCTGTTACCCCTAAAGTAACAATAGATTTAAATCTTTTCTATCTATTAATAGCAGATAGATTATGATAGATTATAACATAAAGGAATGGTGAAAATTTAATTTCAAACACTTATACCCCATATTGTCATTAATGATATTGGGAAGTGTGGTTATAGAGCCATTAGCAAAGTGAAAACTTGAAGTCATATTTCAAATATTCCTGAGCAATTATTCCAACAGCTTATATGAGAGAAATATATATATCCATATATTGAACAGGAACCTCCAGCCCAAAAGAAAAATCGGCAGGTTAAAGATTTTAAACAGGCTTCCTGAACTACACTTCGTACAAAAAATTTAGAGAGGAGTCAATTATTAAAAAATCTTTTGAAAAACTGGGGTTTTTTATTCAAAATAACCGTTTTTCCGTACTCCTGGTAGCCTTCCTCTGTATAATCTTAGCGATACAGGGAGCACAGTTAATCGAGATGAAATCAGGAACGGATACTTTTGTCGGAAAAAACTCTCCTCTCTACCAGAATTATGATCACCTTTATAAGAATATATTTCAGACTCAATCTATCGTGGTAATGGTAGAGGGCAATGATGTGAGGAATGCTGCTCTGATGGGGGCTGTAGATAGGCTGGAACATCAGCTAGGAGCAACAGATGGAGTAATTGAGACTACAAGCCCTGCTTCCCTGATAAAAAAAATCAACCACCGGATGACAGGGAGAAGCAAACTTCCTGAAAGCAATGAAGAAATTAAAGCTATCATAAATGGAAATCCTGAGATTTTCAGCCATATTATTCCTGACAATACCCATATGTTAATTCTGGTAGTTATGGCCGGTTCAACCAGTGACAAAGCTCAGGAAGACATCCTTACTGCCACTGAAGACGCGGTCTCGTTTGCGAATTTTCCACCATCTTATAATGTCATTGTCACAGGCGAACCGGCATTCGGAATCTCCATGAACTATGAGATAAATTCCAGTATGGGAGTTCTTTTAGGGATTTCAGCTGTATTTATGCTTCTTGTACTGCTTCTTGTATTCAGGCATGCCCGCTGGTGTGTTCTTCCACTGCCAATCGTTCTCCTGGGTATTGTTTATACTTTTGGGGCTATGGGTTATGTCGGAATTCCAATGTCAATGGTTTCCATGGCTGCATTCCCAATCCTTATAGGTGTAGGGATTGACTATGCAATTCAGTTCCATAACAGGCTTGAAGAAGAGCTTGTGGATAAAGGAAACAAAACAAGAGCAGTAATAGAAACCGTAAAACACACAGGCCCTGCAGTGCTTATAGCTCTGACAATGACAGCACTTGGCTTTGTCTCACTAATAACATCCACAGTGCCAATGGTCCAGGATTTTGGGAAACTGCTCCTCTTAGGCATTATCATGTGTTATATTTCTTCCATATTTGTAGGGGTTACAATGCTTTCAATATTTGATAGCTACTCAGACAGAAACCCCTTGAGGAAAATAGCAAAAAAAATAAAGCCTTTAAATCCGGAAAAAAAGAAAAAGCCTGAAGAAGAGAGTGAAAGCGACCGCGCAATAGGGAGATTTCTCCAGAAAATTACCAATATAACAATCAAATACGATGTTATCGTACTGGGAATTGGATGCTTGCTATGTTTTGGCGGCCTCTACCTCGACCAGTCCGTACCAATTGAGACTGATGTTCAGAGTTTTGTGCCTCAGAATATGCCTTCCCTTGTGGATCTCAGACACCTGGGAAATATCATGGGTGGGAGTGAGGAACTGAATCTTATCATTAAGGTTGAGGACACAGCAAACCCGGATGTTCTGAAATGGATTGATAAGTTTTCCGAAAATGAAGTGGAGTCCAATAGGCATATTTACAGCGCTTCGAGCATTGTAGACCTCGTAAAGGAATATAATGGAGGAGTGATTCCTGACACCAGCCAGGAGATAAAAGATATTTATTCAATGATCCCAAAGTCTCAAAAAGACCGCTATACCTACGGGAAAAATATGCTGCTTCTGAATTTAAATATAGGAAATGCGGTTGCAGATATCAAGTTAACGGGAATTAAAGAGCTTACAAACATCGTCAAACAGGATTTACAGTGGATGCCAGCTCCACCAGGCAGCACAGTTACGATTACCGGGAACTCAGTGGTCTTAATGGAGGTAATTACCGCTCTTACTACCGGGAGAGTAGCAATGACTTTCCTTGGCCTTTTACTCGTGCTCATAGGGCTCTTTATTGTCTACAGAGACTGGGTGAAAGCTCTCGTCCCTGTGATCCCGATGCTTATAGTTATCGGCTGGTCAGGAGGGGTAATGAGCTATCTGAATATCGACTACACTCCAATAACAGCAACTCTTGGAGCTCTTATTCTGGGAGTTGGGTCCGAGTATGCCATCCTCATGATGGAGCGTTACTTTGAGGAAAAAGATAAAGGACTGAGTCCTATAGAAGCAATTAATAGAGCCAGTTCCAAAATAGGGAGTGCAATTGTTGCTTCAGGAGCTACAACAGTATTTGGGTTCATGGCTTTGCTTGCATCTCCTTTCCCAATGATATCCGACTTTGGTACGGTTACGGTTATTGATATCACGCTGACACTCCTGGCAACCTTTGTGTTTTTCCCGCCACTTATAATCCTTCTTGATACCTGGCGCGATAAAAGAAAAGGAGCAAAGACAGCAGAAATACAGCCTGACACAAAAAAACAAATTCAGGGGGCCGAAATATGAAGCAGGTGCCCATAAGGAAATTAAGGCAAAAAATGATTAAAAAAATTACTACGTTTACGTTAATTCTATTAATGGTATCAGTTACTGCCCTTCCAGCCCTTGGGCACGATGATGATGAAGAAGAAACAAACTTCATTATTCTGGATCATGGGTATACTGTAGATTACTACAGGAGTTACGGAGGGCCTGATATAAAGGCATCAATTCTAGGAGACCCCGAGTTTAGCAGGGGAGAGCGTGCAGACCTGAGGGTGGAAATCGTAAATGCTGGAGTAATAGATGGTTTTCAGAGATTGTATGCAAATCAGAAAAGGATAAACGACTCTATTGAGGAAACAATCGCGCTGGCAGAGATGGGAGAAGAAAAAGAAATCACAACGGCAAAAAATCTAAAGGCAGCCCTTCAATCAAAAACAGAATACATTGAAGTTGAGCCCACAGCCAATCTCCAGGTTGTAGACATGCTTGAAACAGGACGTAGATCATTCCTCAGTTACAGCATCAAAATTAATGATAATATACCTGCAGGGAATTATGAACTCCTCCTGCCTCTGAGTTATCAATATCAGACAAACGTCAGAACTGTAACTGCGGATTCAGTAAATCTCGGGGTTACGGACCTAATGTATGCAAGAGAGTATAAAACAAAATATGAAACTTTCAAAATACCCATTTCCATAAAAAGCGGACCTAAATTTGAAGTAACGAATGTCGCGGGAAACCTTGTACAGGGAGAAAGCAAAGTCATTGAGGTTAGCTATAAAAATACGAGAGAAAGTGTAGCAGAAGATGCTTTAGCCCGGATAATCATAATGAGCCCCCTGAGCGTTGAGAATTCTATAGTAAGGCTCGGAGATATAGGTCCAGGTGAAGAGAAGACTGCCAGATTTGAAATTACGGCAGACAAGGAAGCCCTTGTAAAGAACTACGGAATCAACAGTGTAATAAAATACATTGATGAAGACGGTGATACTGCTTTTTCAGAAAGTATGAAAGTGGACGTGCCCCTCAAAGCTAGAGAGAAGAAATCCAGCACAACAGTAATAGTAATTATACTGATTAGCGTTATTACACTTTTCCAGATCATAAGTGTACGCCGGAAAAAAGTCAAAAATAATGAGAATGCATCAGGTGATGAAAATGAGTAAAAATGGCTTATTTGCTGCTGTCACAACCTTTCTGATCATTTGCTCTGCAGTCCTGCCAGCACAGGCTGCTTTTCCAGAAAATTTCGACATTAGTAAAAATTATTATACAGTGTACGGAGAACCTGACCTCAGTGCAACACTCATCGGAGACAACCAGTATTACAGAGGAAATACTGTAACCCTTTACATTGAAATGATGAATAAGGGCACAATTACAGGTTTTAAGTCTGAAAAAGATGTAGATTTCGGGGATATAATGGGTTTGATGCTCCAGCAGACAGAAATGCAGTATGAGTCACAGGCTACAACAGCAGTAGGCGTCCTTGCAACCCTTAAATCCGATGACCCAAATGTTAAGGTTAAATCAGGAGCTCAGCAAGCAGGTACTCTCGAACAGGGAAGTCAAAGTCAAATTCCTGCAAAGTTCACTATAGAGATTAATAAAAACGCTCCTGCAGGTACGTATCCCCTGACTCTTGAACTTACATACAAGTACCAGAATAATGTTCAGTTAAGTGGAGATGGTTTTGATCCTGCTATAGGTATTGTGACAAATAAGGAAGTAGGTATCTGGTATGAAAACAAGACCCAGACCCAAACCATAACTATTGAAGTGAAAGAAGAACCTTATTTTGAAGTTACAGAAGTAACAGGTGACCTTTACCCTGATAAGGGTGGATTGCTTCGCGTCACATACAAAAATACCGGAGAAAAACCTGCAAAAGATGCAACCGTTAGAGTCAGTGCAAATGATCCCTTCAGTACCACTGACGACCAGGCTTACCTTGGGACTTTGAATCCGGGAGAAGAGGCTGTTGCTATTTTCAATATAGAAGTAGGCGATACTGCAACTCCAAAGCTTTACTCCCTGAGCAGTGAGATTCTCTATGAAGATGCAGATGGGCATGACCAGATCTCAGATACTATCAAGATCAACACTGAAATCCTACCTGCTGAAAAATCTCTTCCAGGATATCAGATAGGGACGAGTATAATAATGGCTATTGCAGCTTGTTTTGTGATTTTCAGGAGAAAAGGGCAGCAGAAATAAGTGGAAAACTGAAATTAGTCAAGAAAACGTGCCTGTTAAATAATAATTTTTGCAGGCACAGATGTCCTTATTTTACAGATTTTAAATAAAAACCTCAATAATATATTAAATTTAAAAAAGATATTCAGTCTGAGATGTCAGACTTTTTTTGAACCGGAATTGTCAGTTTTTTTTCACCGACAGCTTTTGCGACCATTACTTCAGTGGATTTTATGACCGCATAAATCCGGTCTCCAGGTTTTATGTCCAGCTCTTCAACTGCTTCCTTCGTAACTACTGAGGTCAGGACTGAAGGCTCGATTTCAATAGTGAGTTTGGAAACAACCCCATTTTTTTCTATATTAATTACTTTTCCTGGAAGCTTGTTTCGGGCTGAAAGCTTAAAACTTATGTTTTCCCAGGAGGTTTCATCTCCCACAGCTTCATTAATCAATTTTTTGTTTGCTTCGTACTCAGCCAGCAGTTTTCTTCCGAACTCAGTCAGGAAAGTACCCTGATCTTTTCCTCCACGTACAGTAACTACCGCAGGCTCGTCGAGGGCATCATTCATTTTTTTAAGCATTGTCCAGGCATGCTTATAGGAGATACTGAGTTTCTGGCATGCTTTTCGGAGGGAGCGTTCTTCGTCAATTGTTTTCAACAACTCAGCTCTACCAGCACCCATCACCGTTCTTCCATTTTCGGTAAACCAGAGCTTTGTTCTCGCTTTCACAGATATTCACCTTTTTAGCGGAGTACAATTAACAGAACTTGCCTTAAACCGGGCATAGTGCCGGGACACATGGAGAAATGTTAATCTCTTCTGCCGACCGCACGGTTTATAAGAGCATTCAGGGGACTCCGCAATCAACCTTTACCCCTAAAAGAGCCAGGTATCCAGACTTCCGTAACCCTGCCTGCAGAGAGTTTCTGATGCTGGATTGTGCGGAAGTTTTACTTAAAGCTATGTTTTCAGATCCCGGAAAGGCAAATACCAGGTCTCCGGTCTTGCTTCACCTGTAACATCAATAACTGCTGCAGCATAGTTAGTTTTTTCTTTTAATGGAGAGATAAAAGCAGTTTTCTGGCACTTTCCTGCTTAAGGACCGCCACTTAAATAGCGACAAGTATTAAGAAAAACATAAGTAAGCCAAGGTTAACTTGCATTTATTTGCAAAAGGAAGTAAAACATCCAGGAATAAATAATAGAATTGAAATAAGATTCACTCCCCCATATTTAATAAGATGAGAGTATATAAAAGCAAAATACTCCTGAATAATAGCAAATTACTCCTGAAGGAGTTATATTTTCAGGAAAATTTCTATAGAATAGATAATATTCACATAAGTTATATTATTCTTTTAAAGGTGTCCTTATGGATGGTTATAATATTTTTCTTCTAATGCTTGCTGTCTATATAGCCTTACTTGTGGCTATTGGATGGTACTTTAATAGCAGACAGAAATCGGTCACAGACTTCTGGCTTGCTGGCAGACGGATAGGGCCAGGAGCCCTGGGGTTTTCAGCTGCAGCTTCCTGGTTAACAGCAGGCGGGATTCTTGCGGTTGTAGGATTTTATATGCTTCAGGGAATGGGCTCTATATGGGCTTTTGTAGCTCCTAACATCATAGCTCTCCTTTTCCTTGCTGTGCTTGTGCGGAAAATCAAAAACCTGCCTGCAATCACCCAGCCTGAACTTCTGGAACAGCGTTATGGGAGTATGGTCAGATGGCCAGTTGCCCTGATCATCACTGTTGTAATGATCCTTTTTGCAGTATCTGATATTACAGGGCTTTCCCTTGTGCTGCAGACATTTTACGGCCTTGATCCTTTCTATGCTGCAGCCATTGTTGCAATTGCAGTATCTCTTTACGTAACCCTTGGAGGGCTGTACGCAGTTATCTGGACGGACACTATTCAGTTTTCTTTCCTTGCTATTTTCACATTAGGAATGGCTTTTGCTGCAGTAGGAACAGTTGCTGATGGGAGCCTTGGCAGTTCTGCAATAAGCGCTTCAGAGCTTTTTGGAAACGTGCCCGCAGACTGGTGGAATCCTTTCTCAATCGGCCTTCCTATGGTCCTGATCTTTTGCCTTGCCATTATCCCTGGATGGATTACGGAACAGGACCCCTGGCAGAAAATCTGGGCCGCAAGAGATGCCAGATCTGCCAGTCTTGGAATGATAATTGGCGCTCTCCTGATTACTGTGGTCTTTACGGCCTGCGCTGTTATTGCAATATCCCTCAATGCCATATATCCTGAAATCGCAGAAATGGGTTTTCCTGCAGGAATGGCACTTGCAGAGCCTGCACTTCTGTCTTTTGTCAGTGAGCGTTTTATCTCATCACCAGTAATAATAGCCTTCAGTGCAATAGGGCTTGCAGCAGCTTCAATGTCCTGTACGGACACTTTTTCAGCATCAGGAGCCTCCTGTATCTCAAGAGACATTTACCAGAGGTATATAAAACCAGATGCCACTATGAAGGAAATGATGCTGGTAAACAGGGTCAGTGTGCTGTTTATTATACTCGCAGCAACTGCAGGCTCATTCGTTATACCCAACATTATTGATGCCATTCACATTGCAACCTTCATTGCAAGTTCTTCTTACTTCTTCCCACTTATGGGAGGCCTTTACTGGAAGCGAGCCACTAAAGAAGGAGCCTTCGCAGGTATGATAGTCGGATTTCTTGTTCAGGTATCACTTGTAGCTCTGGACCTTATAAAAACCCCTCCATTTTCCTCTAATTATCTGGAAAGCATTCACCCGATTCTCATGAACCATGGGGTTATCGTGGGAATGTCTCTGAGTGCGCTTGCTTTCTTTGGCGTCTCTCTGATGACAAAGCCTTCGAGCAGGGTAAACCTTGCACCTTTCTTCGAAGAGGAAGCCGAAGAGCTTTCCCGCCATGAAGCAAGAGAAATCAACGAGAAAGATCCTGAATACAGTGTCTTCCTTAAAAACCTTGATGAAAAAGTTACAGGAGAACGTGCCCACCTTCAGCTTAACCTCAGGACTTCCAGAAATATTGTCTGGGACGAATTAATTGAAAAGCTTAAAACAGTATCCCCTGCCTGGGTAACACCTACAGGACTTGATTCCGTGTACAGGTTGACCCATGGAGACATGCTTGCCTGTGTTAAGGTTACAAGAGGAACAGGAGAGCAGGATATCTGGCTAAAAGCCGAACCAAAACTTGAAACTGTTGGGAGGCAGAAAAAAGAGCTTTTTAGAGCTTATGAAGAGCTGAAAAAAGTGCTTGGCCAGAAAGGAGTAAAACTGGACTTTTAAAAACACGAGTTTGAATAAATAAGGCTAAGGTTCTTGAACGAACCCTGCCTCTATTTTTTTGGATTAATAATCTCAGGAATACAGAGCTTTCTCAACAACTTTTTTCCCAAGCTGAACATCTTCCAGAGAGAAGACTTCCAGATTGTAGATACCTCTGTAGTCCGAGAGCAGTTTGAGGACAGAAAAATCAACACAGCCTTTTCCAGGCGCCATATGTTCGTCCCCATCGTATTTATCTGTCCACTGCCCGTAGTTGTCGTGAAGATGAAGGTGAATAATATACTTTTGCAGGGTCTGGACAAATGTCCTGAGTTTTTCAGGGCTGCCCCCGCATGTAAGGTTGGCATGTCCTATATCGAGAGTAGCCTGAAGATGCTCAGAGTTCACTATTTCTATTGTCCTGTATAGTTCTTCTGCTTCACAGCAAAAGTTCAAGGGGTCTGTCCCTTCTTTATTTTCAAGCCCCAGAATGACTCCATAATCCTCAGCCAGAGAGGAAAGTGCCTCAAGGTTATTGACCATTGAAGCAAAGGATTTGTCTCTGTAAGGTCCAATCCTGCCAGGGTGTAACACCACTACATTGGCTCCTGCCCTGTTTGCAATTGCCATGGACTCTTCCAAAAGAGTAAAATCTTTTTCCCCCATGTTTGCAGTATCTACCTGAAGAAATGCAGGAGACTTTGGCGCAAAATAGGGGGCGTGGACAGTCACTGCAAAATTGTATGCTGAGATTTCGTCAAGGATATGCTCAAGCTTTTTCTTTTCAAGTACCGAAGCATTGTAAATTCCAAGTTTTGGGACATATAATTCTATAGATCCGACATTTTCTTTCAGATCCCGAAGTGGGCCAGCAAAAGATGAAGCTCCGAAAATCACGTACTAAGCAAGGATATCAGATATAAAGTTCTTTTGCGTTCCTCAGTAATAGGCCAGAAAATATCCAGTAAATAGCCGGAAAATAGTATACTGTCTAAATAAACATGTAAGTTTTAGGAAATATCCTGAGTACCTGAGTGTCGCGTCAGCGTTAAGATATCGTATATAACCGATTACAACGATTCAAAATCGTATAATCCTTATGACTGACACGACATGAGGGGAAAAGATAAGATTTTAATTTAACCCAGGGCAGAAGACTTAAAATTAATATCAATACAGAAAAACAGCCAACAAATTTATATATAATTAATTGTTACTCATCTTTCTTTTTGAAATATTTTATAAAAGAGCTCAAGGAAGTATATAGATACTTCATAAAAACACATTTTTAATGAGAAAATAAACAATTAAAAATAATTAAACTACACAAAACGGGAAAAATGTCCTTTTTTGTCCCAGGAAAATGGAAGAACTTAGCGAGCTTTTTATTATATAAATTTTAGAAATATAAAAACGTGGCAGTATAATTATTTGTTATAGTTATAACTAATATATTTTTTAAAGTATAAGTAAAAAATTCATTAGTACCAATCGGAATCTTTATATGATACTGAAGGATGTATATTTTATTCGTATTTATATATATTGGATATTGATTGATTTACCTGGCTTAAAAGATAATATATAATTGATTGTATAATTTATAACCATATAGTAATGCTTTAAATGCGTTCCTATTTCGAAAGGTTTATGAATGATCCTCTCTAATCCAAAAATTAACGTTCGTCATAATCATATTTCTTTGTGATGATGTGGCAGACAACTTTTAATAAATGTACAGCGTTTTTTGGAATCCAAATTATTACATGTAATAATATAAAGGAGGAAAATGAATGGAACCACTCATAAGTATGGGAGTGCTTGCACTTATCGGAGTGGCTGCGACCATTGCAGGTGCTTCAGAGGACCTGGAATCTGATATAGGGTCGCAGAGTAACCCGAACTCTCAGGTGCAATTAGCTCCCCAAATGATGTTTCCCCATAGAATATTTAACAAAGCTATATCAGGAGAACCACCATCCAATGCATTAATGTGTTCGATCGGTGCAGCCGTTGCAACAGTATTAATAGCTGAATTTTCGATATCCCCGCTTTTTGCACTGGTATTCGGTTCCTTAATTGCAGCATGCATACATGGAACCTTTGCGGTAACTGCCCACATGGGGAGGTGTGCTAGCCAGAGCCGGTTTAAGCAGCCAATTTATCTGGATATGATGAGAAGCCACACCCCGGCAATCATGGGATTTTCGTTTATAACAACCTTCTGTGTTCTGATTGTATCATATTTGATGACCCTTGTACTGGGACACCCATTCCCGCTAACTATGCTGGCCTTTATCTGGGGTATCACAATAGGTGCAATTGGATCCTCAACAGGTGATGTCCACTACGGTGCAGAGCGCGAGTTCCAGCAGTTTGAATTCGGTTCAGGACTGAACGCCTCAAACTCAGGAAATATTGTAAGATATGCCGAGTCCGGGCTCAGAAGCGGTTTTGACAATTCCTGGTTCTGCGCCAAGTTTGGTGGGCCTACCACAGGGGTTGCTTTTGGTATGACCGTATTCCTTGGAAGCTGGATAACTACTATTTTTGACCCTGCAAAAGGCCTGGCCACGGGATGGCTTTCTGTTGTGACAGGTGTAATTATTGTATTAATATTAATTATCTGGAACTGGAAGATAGAAGTAAAAGCCCGCAGCGATTTCGGACCTTACAAAGAAGACAAACCTGAGGAGGTTTCCGCATGATTGATGCTATCTTTGGAAACATTATCTGGATGCTTCTTATCACAATCGGCGGTGCTCTGATCTCCCTGGGTGTCCACTTCGTGCCTGTAGGCGGCGCACCAGCAGCTATGGCCCAGGCTACTGGTGTCGGTACCGGTACAGTGCAGCTGGCAGCAGGTGCAGGCCTTACAGGACTTGTAAGTGCAGGCGCCATGATGAATCTAACAGATAATCTTCTCCTGATTCTTGCCTCCGGAGCGGTTGGAGCAATGATCATGATCTCTGTGACCATGATTGTCGGTACCTGGACATATGTTTATGCTGTGGGTTGTGTACCTGCTTCTGCAAAAGTAAAGGTAGACCCTATTACAAAATACAGACAGGACCTCTATGTATCCCAGGGTACTGAAGGGCACGGGATTCCAACAGTCAGTTTCGTAAGCGGTGTCATTGGTGCTGCCCTTGGTGGAATAGGAGGATCGCTTGTATATTATTCACTGATTGAAGTAGGTATGAGTGTAGGCCTGCAGGGATCAGGAGTTACCAACGCGGTCACAGGAAACACGCTTGTAGGAGTTGCAGCAATATTTGCAATAGGCATTTTCCTTGTGAACGCTGTAATCCCTTCCTATAACATAGGAGGTACAATTGAAGGGTTCCATGACCCGAAATTCAAGAAATGGCCAAAAGCGGTAATTTCCTCCCTTGTAGCAACATTATTGTGTGCTGTCGTGGCAGTAATTGCAATAGCACAGCTCGGAGGTATCTAAAATGTCTGCAGGTGGATCAGGAGGAGAAGCTAAAGGTGGGTATCCTCCACAAACAATAATGGGTTTAGGTATAGTCGGCGGTCTTGTCGGAATTTACCTTGGCCACTTTATGCCTCCAGCATATTCTTTCTTCGGAGGCATTGGAGCAATCTGTGCAACCGTGTGGGGTGCTGATGCTGTCCGGCGTGTTGCAAGCTATGGACTTGGTACTGGTGTCCCATCAATTGGTATGCTCGCTCTTGGTATGGGAATTATAGCATCCCTCTTTGGACTTTCAATAGGAGGTCTTGGAGGGCCTGTAGTAGCTGTTATTGTTGCAGCAATTATAGGCGGCGTAATTGGAGCACTTGCAAACAAAGTAATCGGCATGGGCATCCCTATTATGGAACAGGCGATGGCAGAGATTTCATGTGCAGGTACCCTTGTAATTCTTGGTCTTAGCGTTGTCATTGCAGGATCATTCGATTATGCTGCAGTTATTGAATACGTGATCGCAAGCGGATACATTGCACTGATCTTTATAATAGGTGGCATGGGAATTCTTCACCCTTTCAACGCTTGCCTGGGACCTGATGAGAAACAGGACAGAACCCTGGTTCTTGCTGTTGAAAAGGGAGCCATCGCACTAATAATTACAGGCTTTGCATCCTCACTCCATGAAGGGCTGATGACAGCTGGCATAAACATGATCATAGGAATCGCCATCTGGCTTGTTGCTTTCAACAGGTACTATACGTATATTAAGAGAGACGCATACAAAGTGGTTGGAACTGGTCTGTTGCCAAGTGCGGAGGAATTGCAATGAGCATTGTTCGCATAGCTCCCGAGATAAATTTAGTCATGGACACGGAATCGGGGACCGTCACACAGGAACGGGCAGATTCGATTCAGTATTCCATGGAAACTGTCTTTGAGAGGATGGACAAACTGGATGCAATTGCAGAAGACCTTTTGAATTCTCTTTCGCCCAGCGAACCGCTCCTTAACTCATGGCCGGGCCGTGAGCACACCTCTTATATGGCAGGATTTTATTCAAACACCTTCTACGGAGTTGTTGTAGGTCTTGCATTCAGCGGTCTGCTTGCCCTCGTCATATACATATCAAGACTGATGGGAGGGGTGGTGTAAAATGGCAAATAAGAGAGAACCGGCCCCAGGATGGCCTATCCTGAAAGGAGAATACGAAGTAGGCGACGTCAAGAACTGTGTAATGGTAATTACCTGCGGGTCTCACCTTCCGGGAAAGCCGATACTTGATGCAGGTGCAGCCTGTGCCGGGTCCTGTAAAACCGAAAACCTTGGTATTGAAAAGGTCGTTGCTCACATAATCTCAAACCCGAACATCAGATACTTGCTTGTAACCGGCTCTGAAGTTAAAGGACACATTACCGGCCAGTCAATGATAGCCCTCCATCAAAACGGTGTAGTAGACAACAGGATTGCAGGAGCGTTAGGTGCAATTCCATATGTGGAAAACCTTAATGCAGCCGCAATCGCCCGTTTCCAGGAACAGGTTCAGGTTTTCGATCTGATAGATACCGAAGATATGGGTGCTATTACTTCCAAGGTGAGAGAACTCGCGTCAAAAGACCCTGGTGCCTTTGATGCAGATCCATTGATTGTGGAAATCAGTGATGAAGGTGGAGAAGAAGAAGAAGGCGGCGTTGTCAGGCCGGTTTCCGGAGAAATTGCAGTTATCCGCAGCAGGCTGAAAGCAATCGAAGCCCGCATGATGGATATAGGAAACTTGAACAAGTTCCACGCAGGAGTCCACGCAGGAAAGATTGAAGGCGCCATGATCGGATTGACAATAACCATATCCCTGCTTGGGATGTTGCTGCTAGGGAGGTAATGAAAATGGCAGAAGAATACGAGAAAGGCGTCCCAATGGTCCTTGCCCCTCAGCTGGGTGCAATTGATGCAACTGTTGAGAGCATTCGATATAGAGCACAGTTGATCGCGAGAAACCAGAAGCTTGACTCTGGAGTCGCAGCTACCGGAATAATCGGCTTTGCAGCAGGTTTCCTCTTTTCTCTGCTGATGGTCATTGTAATCCCAGTAGCTTTAGGCCTATAAGCTTGAGAGGTGAATAATATGGAAGGAAAAGCACCAGCAGCGTTTGTAGAGCCAGGCGAGTTTAACGAAGTAATGAAAAGGCTCGATAAGATCGATGAAAAGATAGAGTTTGTCAACAGTGAAATTGCACAGAGAATCGGAAAGAAGGTAGGAAGAGATATAGGAATTCTGTACGGCGGAGTTATTGGTCTCCTGCTCTTCCTGATGTATGTCTCGATATCTTCAATGTTCATGATGTAAGTGAGGGATCAAAATGTTCAAGTTTGATAAGAAACAGGAAGTTTTCGACATTGGTGGAGTTAAATTCGGCGGACAGCCGGGTGAATACCCAACCATATTAGTAAGTACTATGTTCTATGCAAGGCACAAAATTGTAACTGATGAGGACAAAGGTATCTTCGACAGGGCAGCTGCAGAAACCCTCTGGAACACCCAGGTCACATTGAGTGATGCCACAGGGCTCCCCTATGTAAACCAGATTGTAGGAGAAACTCCAGAAGCAATTAATAGATATATTGACTGGTTCATTGAGATCGATGACAGGACACCTTTCCTTATCGACTCCTCAGCCGGAAACGTACGTGCAGCAGCAGCCAAGCACTGTACCGAAATAGGTGTTGCAGACAGAGCAATCCACAACTCTATCAACGCAAGTATTGAACAGGAAGAAATCGATATTCTTACAGAAAGTGATGTATCAGCTGCAATTGTTCTTGCATTCAACGCAACTGACCCGACCGTAAAAGGAAAAATAGATATCCTTGAAGTAGGGGGTTCCGGACAGACTAAAGGTATGCTCCAGGTCGCCAAGGAATGTGGAATAAAGTATCCAATTATCGACGTTGCAGCTATGCCTCTCGGTGCAGGTTCAGGCGCAACAATCCGCTCGGTACCCACACTCAAAGGAAAATTCGGACTTCCAATCGGCGGTGGATACCACAACATGGCTTCTGCATGGGACTGGCTCCGTAAATTCAAGAAGACCCAGCCTGACCCCAAGGCAATCTACATGCCTACAGACATTGGTACCAACCTGGTAGCTCAGATTGCAGGTTCCGACTACCTGCTCTACGGTCCTATCGAGAACGTCAACCAGATTTTCCCGGCTGTCGCAATGGTCGACATTATGCTCGGTGAAACTGCAAAGGAACTTGGCGTTGAGATTGCAGACCTGGCAAACCACCCGGTAACTAAACTGACATAAGTTTTTAAAGTATTAAAAGGACTGAAAAACCGAAAGCAAAGAGAAATTTCTCTTTGTTTTTTTCTTTTTTTGTACTTTGATTTGTGATTTACTTTAATTGTTTTCAATCAGGTTCTAAAATCAGCTAATATAATTATTTTTATGTCATCGCTAAGATGTCGTATATAATCGATTACAATAATTCAAAATCGTACAATCCTTGATGACTGACACGGCACTATGGACCTGTGCTGTTTACATTAGTTTATTCTTAGAATTGCTCCTGAAAATATTGAGAATTTATGGGAAGAAATTAGAAAATATTGCAGAAAAAGTCTAGATTAATATTAATTGCATAAAAAGAATTTTTCTTAAGCTTGTTTATAAAAAGGAAAGTACCTGGCAAACGAGGAAGTATTAAACGAGTTTGCCAGGTACGAGGAATCCACTCCCAACTTGCTCTTTGGGGAACAACTATTACCCTGGATCAGAAGGGATGTAAGAACCTGAACAGTGTTTTACAGAAACTCCACTCGTTCAGGAGTTATACATAACCGGCTTTACATACTCGGTTGTTTCACATCCGGTTTCCGGACTCACTGTTTGTCAAGGGTTAAACACACCTTACGGATACTGAGGACAACACAGATGGACAAACTGTGAGCAGGTATCATCAATCTGATCCCAGGGGTATTTGGCCCCCTAACTTTGTAATTTATTTAATTACATGTTTTACACAGACTTACATATATAAATAAAGAATTGTGAACCGATATTATCAGTTTTAGAGAAATTACTATTTTCTCACTTCAGCATATAGAAGGAAAGTATGACATGGTGCAGGCAATAGATTAATGAATAAAAATTGCAGATGATAGGAAACTAATAATAATTTAAAACATGAAATAATATATGAAGCCGTAAAATAACTGTCCTGTCTTAAGAATAATATAAATTGATAAGAATTCTCAAAAAATAGCATTAAATAGAAAGATTTAATATTTGGTAGCACTTACCAAGATATACACGGCTGAGGAAGGTTTTCAGAGCCCAAAGTATATCTCCTCTGGTTAAATAACTTTATTAAGTTCGAAGAGGAAGATATAAAAACTACTGGTATCAGGGGTATAGATCATGGATCGGAGCATAAAAGGTCATAAAACCAGAAATCGTGGGTGAAAATATGCTGATCAGAAAAAACATATCCCTTGATGATAAGTACCTTAAAAAACTGCAGCCCTTTCTGGACGCCAACGATGGGAATCTTAGCGCTGCAGTCAGGGACACAATTGAAATTGCAGAAACAGCACTAACGCATCATAAAAGTATTGAAGAGGCAATTAGATTTTTAAAAGAAACACCCGCAAAAGAAGAGCTAAGCGACACGATTAAAAGCGGGGAAAATTTAATTATAAATAAAACAATTCTCGAATGGCTTTTCAGGTGTGCAAAAGGAAGGCTCAGTGATGAAGAACTGGTTAATGAGCTTGTCAATCCTTTTGAAATCCACAATATGAAAGAGCTTGAGGACTATTTAAACAGGATTTCCAGAAAGAATCAGTGGCCAATCCGAACTTCAATCAAATGTGAAGACATAGAGGACCCTGAATCTGCACTTATACTCCTCTCCAATGCCACGATAAACAGCAGAGAATTTTTTGCTCAGCTAATAGCTCATTTTCTGGCAAGATGGAAACAGCTGGACGTAGAACATATTTTCAGAAGAGCAAATTCAACCCAGATTTCATTCAAAAAGAACCTTTCAGTTTCTCTTAATGAAACCATGCCAGGGATTAGAAAGCATTTTGGTTATCTTGACATAGTATGCAGAGAACTTGACGACAATACAGAATTCTGGACGCAGCTAATGCATACATACAATGTTGAGAGGTATAATCTTGTGACCCTGCACAGGAATCAGTTCGAAATTTTTGCTGCTGGAGAGGTCCCAAACCCGATAAAAAATCTGGAACGCCTGTCTAAACAGTCAATAAATGAGATGCCCCTACCTGATTTACTGGTATATTTCAGGAAGATGTACCTGGCAACCCAGCTGGTAAAGAATATTGAAATCTGTTTTGAACCAGGAAAAGAATCGATAACCATCTTTCATGATTTTAAAAATGAAAAGGTTATCCAGAACCTTGTCGAATACTTTTCAAACATATTCAGGGAAAACGGCACACCTTTTGCAAGCTCTTTATATTCGAGTATGATCGTGTTTAAGTTCTATGAGGAAGAGGAAGCTGACTCCGGATTATATAGAGATAAAGAGTTCACAGAAACAGATATTATATGAAAAGAATAAAGTTTCCTGAAAAAACCGGGTCTCTCAAAAGGGTTGAAAAAAATAAAGGAAAAGAGCTTAAATTTTCGTCTGTTTAACCTTTTGCAACCCCAAGCGGGATAACTCTTGCAACCTTACTGGCAATTCCAAGTTCATGCACAACATTTACCACCTCACTGCTGGATCTGTATACTCCAGGGGCTTCTTCAGCGATAACGGAAGGATGAGTTGCCCTTACAGTAATTCCATGAGCTTCAAGTTTCTCTTTTATGGTCTGCCCGTGGAACTCCTTCTTTGCATGAGCTCTGCTCATAATTCTTCCGGCCCCATGGCAAGCACTTCCAAAAGAAATATCCATAGACCCTTTTGCACCGCAGAGTATGAATGAATGAGTTCCCATACTGCCGGGAATTAAAACAGGCTGCCCTACATCTCTGTATGCGGAAGGAACTTCCGGGTGCCCAGCAGGAAATGCCCTTGTTGCTCCTTTTCTGTGCACGTAGACTTCTTTTTTCCTGCCGTCAATGATGTGATCTTCCAGTTTTGCCACGTTGTGTGCAACATCATAAAGGAGGCTCATTCCCATGTCATCGGCATCTCTGCCAAAGACCTTTTCAAAAGACTCGCGTG
This sequence comes from Methanobacteriota archaeon, assembly GCA_030054735.1. GTDB lineage: Archaea > Halobacteriota > Methanosarcinia > Methanosarcinales > Methanosarcinaceae > Methanosarcina. The sequence goes on from JASGVX010000110.1 coordinate 40,815, forward strand.
TCCAGTGAGTTATCATCTGCCTGTTTGCCCATGCGTAGTTTGCAGCACAGAGCATGGCTTTGAAATAGTTCTGGGCTTCCTTTGACTGAGCCGGAGCACAGGTAAGCTGCTTGTCCGGGATCTCGATCCCGTACTTCTTTACAGCCCGAGAGAGCTCTTTCAGGTGGTCTGTACATATCTGGTGTCCTGCTCCCCTTGACCCACAGTGGACCATTACCGTAACCTGGCCTTCTTCAAGCCCGAAGGCTGATGCTACTTCCCGGTCATAAATCTTATCCACATACTGTACTTCAAGGAAGTGGTTTCCACTCCCGAGAGTCCCTAACTGAGGCTTCCCCCGCTTCCTTGCCTTTGTGCTTACATGAGAAGTATCTGCTCCTTCAAGGCAGCCATTCCCCTCACAGTGTTCCACATCCGCGTCCACCCCGTATCCGGCTTCCACCGCCCATTTTGCGCCCTCAAGAAATACACTGTCCAGTTCTTTGTCAGAGGCTCTGAACCGGCTTTTCCCACCAACTCCTGCAGGCACTTTGTTAAACAACTCGTCAGTCAGCCTCTTAATATGCGGGACTACTTCTTCTTTTTGAAGGTTTGTGCGGATAAGCCGCACCCCACAGTTGATGTCAAATCCTACTCCTCCGGGGCTGATAACTCCTTCCTCTGCATCAAAGGCTGCAACTCCCCCTATAGCAAATCCATATCCCAGGTGGGCATCAGGCATTGCCATGGAATATTTCTGAATACCAGGAAGAGTTGCCACATTTGCAATCTGGTCAATAGTCTCAGGTTCAATGCCTTCAAGCAGGTTTTCCGATACAAACAGGCGTCCTGGAACCCTCATTTTGGGGACCTGCCCTTTAGGGATTTCCCAATCATTATCGGAAAGCTTCCTGACCATGCTTTTTACGCCCCTGTGCACACTTTCCGTACCCGATTCCTCAGTAAAGGTATTTTCACTCTCTACCATAATTGATGCTCCCTTATCCTTTAACAATATGAATATAATTTTGAGATTATAATCCAGATATCAATATAATTCTGAGACTACTCATTTTCCTTATGTTTCCTTGAGAATCTACAAATTATTGTGGGAACATAATAAAATGCTGTTTGAGATTACATAAAAGACAACACACTACAGTCACACAACGGCTATACATAAAAGCGATGTATAGAATTCTCCAGAACCGAATTTTCCAAAACCCTTAAAAATTCCTGATTCTTAAATATCAACAACAACCTGAGCTTTCCAGCCCACGGTGTTTTTCTTTAGTTCAAGCTGGTTATATGTGACAGCCTTAATTTCGCTTTCAAAGGGGTGGCTTTCGGGGTAGTAATTTTCACCTGATGCCAGAGCTTTTATCGAGTATTCTCCTTTTTCTTCCCTGATCTCTTTGACCTGGAACTTCCAGAAAACAATCTCATCCACCTCAAACAGATATAAAAGCTCAGAAAGCCAGTCTACAAGCAAAGATTCCATATCAGGTGATCTAAGGATAACTTCTCTTTCCGTCTCCCCTGAGACTTTCTCCGTATCAATTATAACATTAAACATGGCAAGAGCTGCGTTTTCAAATACCTCTTCCAGGGTATCTCCGTAAGCCTGGAACTTTATATCTGCTGTATGTTCCAGATACTCATACTTTTTTCTTTGAGACGGCATAGCCAGATATTGGGTTTTGTCTTACATTAAGCTATCCGCTTCATAAAGCCTGTTTTACCATTAAAAAATCAAAAGGGATTTAGACGGCTGAACCGGAGAACCGCTTGAATTCGGGTCAAAAACACTAAAAGTAATCAGTCCAGCCTTTGCCAGATATAGTATATTCTCTGAATTGCCGTAATGTGGCTGGTTACAGCAATCAGGATAACAGCCCAACCCAGAATACTAAAACCCATGATTGGAGCTGGGTAAACCGAGCCGGAGAAAGCGGCAATGATTATCACTATAAGACGGTCAGCTCTGCCCATGATCCCTCCATAGTATCTTCCAAGGTTGAGTGCCTGAGCCTGAGTCCCAAGGTAACTGGTAAGGAGAACACCCACGATTGCCACAACTCCTATCTGCCAGGATACATAACCTGCAAAAAAGATGCTGCAGATGATAAAAGTGTCCGAATAGCGGTCAATTACGTGGTCGAGAAAATCGCCCCTCGGTGTTGCTCTGTTGGATTTACGTGCAATTGCCCCATCAAGGGCATCGAAAAGAGAGTTAAACACTACCAGGATACCTGCAAGCAGGGTGAGGTCCTTATATTCTGGAGAAAGGTAAAAACTGATCCCAGCAAAGAAGGCACATATAAGGGAAACTATGGAAACCGTATCAGGTGAGACCTCGTATTTTATGAAGAAATCTGCTAGAGGGTCAATTACTCTCGTAGCAAGAGGTCTCAGGGCATTAAATGTCATGGTAATTGGAATCTTCCTTTTATTTATATATTCGTTATAAAAGACAGGCCTAAAGAATGGCAGCTTATCCTGCTTCTTATACTGAATAGAATCTATTTATTTATATATTTCTTTGATTACCTGTTTTTAATATTTATACTTAAGGCTGTATTGTTTGATATCTGCATACTTTATAGATAATACTTGCTTTACTTTCTCCTCTCATTTTTTAACTACTGTTTCACTTTTGCAAGTTCATACAGGTATTTTATTCTGCAGGAGTGCTCAAGCTGCGTGGTCACAATATAAGCTTCTCCGAGAGTTCTTCCGATAGCAAAAGTTCCATGGCTGAATACAACAGCTCCCCTCTGTCCTGAAAGCGAATCTGCAAGGTTTTCAGCAAGCTCTCTGCTCCCAATCCCACCCCCGACAACCGGGATATTTCCAAGGAAATACTGCCCCTCACTGTCCACAGGAAGAATTACCTTGCCAGCCCCGCTAAGCAGAGATTCCACAACCGCATAAGGGCAGTGAGCATGAATTATTGCAAGGGCAGAGGTCTTCCTGTAGATCTCTCTGTGTACCACGGTCTCGGAAGACGCAATTATATCCAGGGACGAAGTGTCCCGAATATCTACCTCAACAACATTATCGCCGGTGATCTCGTCAAGGGCAGTCCCGCTCCGGGTGATAAGCATTTTATCCCCTGCTCTGACGCTGATATTCCCAAAATTTGATTCCACAAGCCCGTGTTCCACCAGCTTGCGCCCGTATTTTGCCATTTCCTGCCACATCTTAAGCGAGATATGGAGAAAGAGTGCCATAAGGTTTATGGATTGCCAGAACTATGATCAGGCGAAAAACAAGCTGATTGCCATAATAACTAAGAAACTACAGGAGTTCTGGAAATGGGTCATGCCATAAAGTTTATCTGTAAGTATTGTATTTAGATAAGTCGGCAATTAGCTTTATTGCGCCTCGTTGGCTCAGCCCGGTAGAGCGAGTGACTTGTAATCACTAGGTCGCGTGTTCGAATCACGCACGGGGCTTTTTACTATTTTTGTTCGAAACCTATTTCTAAAGTTATGGGAATAGGCATTTATGACATTGATTGTTCAGGTAAGGCATATCCTGCTGAAAGTAGGAAAGATATTCTGATTAAACTTTTTCGCTATTACTTCCGCAAACAGGGCAGTTGTTCAACTTTGCGAGTGAGATTTCACTGAAGCTTCCGGAAAGCCCGTTCCAGAATAAAAGCCTGCCCCCCAGAAGCTTTCCTTTGCCTGTCAGGAACTTGACCGCTTCGCTTACCTGGATGGAACCTATAATACCTGCAGTTGCTCCGATAATTGGAAAACCCTCTTTTTTTGAAATTCTCGGGAAAATACAGTAAAAGCAGGGCGTTTTTCCTGGAATTATTGTTGTGACCTGCCCATCGTAGCCCGTAACTGCTCCATGAATTAAAGGAATATTCCTCTTAATTGAAAGCCTGTTAAGAATATGCCTTGTTTCCAAATTATCCAGGGCATCAATTATAATATCACATTCAGGAACCAGAGAATCAATGTTTGACTCGCTAAGCATCTCTTTAATTATTTCAACTTCAATTAGAGAGTTCATTAAAAGAAGCTTTTCCTTTGCAGATTCAATCTTTGCTCTCCCAATATCCTTTTCATGGTGGAGAAACTGCCTGTTCAGGTTGCTAGAGTCTACAGTATCAAAATCTGCAAGGATTATTTTTCCTATCCCTGCAATTGCAAGGTATGTTGATACAGGGGATCCGAGCCCTCCAGCACCGGCAACAAATACCCTTGCAGCCTTCAACTTCTCCTGCCCCTCCTCTCCAAAAAGAAGAATCTGCCTACTATACTTTTCTCGTTCCATATTATCCATGTGAGTGACTTCCAGATGTTGATTACAGGATTTTTGATATCTAAAGGTGTACTGGTTTCTACTATATGATATTTAGAGAGTGGATAAACTGATGTACAGGCAAGCTTTTGAGTTAGACAATACTGAACTTCATAAAAGTTCATTTAATTTTCTCAGTAGATTGATTTCTTTAAATTTTCTCAGTAGATTGATTTCTTTGTGCATAATGTCTTCGGAGAACAGAAACAAGAACAGAAATCCTCATGATGAAATATATGGGTTTTGTGTTCAAAACCATATTGAGCACCTTTGTTAAACACAGTGTTAAAAAGAGTAGTTTTTTTGAGGGTTTCTTTATCTCCCTCAGAAACATCGGGTTTAAGTTTAATCGGTCTATCCATATTCATATATTAATGCCAATAGAGTATACTTAATGGAGGTGTAAAGGCTGGAAGTTTACGGCATTCCTCTCCTGAGCTAAAGACTCAGGGGGTTCCTGCCTTATATCTATGAAAATTCAGGATTTAAAAAATACGGTCCTCAATATCAAGCGAGAATTCGCTGCTTATTTTAAAGAGAGAGATGCCGAAATCAATGGTTCTCTTCTGGCGCTGCTTTCCGGAGAACATATACTTTTGCTTGGGCCCCCAGGCACTGCAAAAACCCTGCTTGCAAGCAAAATTTGCGAAAGCATCAAAGGGGGAATTTTTTTCCATTATCTTCTTACTCGTTTTTCTACTCCAGAAGAAGTGTTTGGGCCTCTTTCTTTAAAAGCGCTTGAAAGGGACGAATTCAGCCGTAGAGTGGAAGGATACCTGCCAACTGCGCATATAGCCCTTCTTGACGAGATTTTCAAGGCGAACAGCTCTATATTGAACAGCCTTTTGACAGTCCTGAATGAGAGAAAGTATCATAACGGCAAGGAAGTCATGGATGTCCCTCTATTTTCTGTTTTTGGAGCTTCAAATGAACTGCCCGAAGAAGACGAAAGCCTTGAAGCCCTTTACGACAGGTTTCTTTTCAGGTATAGGGTGGACTATATACAGCACGAAGAGAACCTTGAAGCTCTCATTTTCGAAAATGCGGAAGACTTCCAGCCTACAAGCAAACTCTCGGTTGAAGATATAAAGGAGGTCCAGAAGAAAGCAAGGGAAATGCCTGTAGACCCTGAAGTCCGGACAATTATTCGAGGGTTGAGAAGAGAGCTTAAAAACTCGAATATTTTCGTTTCGGACAGGCGCTGGAAGAAGATTATAAACGTGCTCAGGGTCGCTTCAGCTCTAAATGGGCACACGAGCGTAAACAGAATGACAGTTGTTCTGCTGCAGCATATGCTCTGGGACCTCCCTGAACAGAAGGAAACTATCAGGAAACTTATCCTGGACAGGGTTGTTTCAGGAGGCACTGATACCGGAAAGCTAAAACAGGATGTGCTTGACCTTAGAAGTTCTATTTACAGATGTCTGCAACAGGAACTTCCGGATACAGTTTCCTGTAATAAGTGCTTTGAAGAGGAGAAAAAGAGTGCAGGAAGTCTCATGAGTAGCAGGTTTGCGGGAGTGAAAGCTCCAAAAAGCCTCACATTCAATAATGCCCTTGATCTTTTAAAACACCACGTGGAATTTCCTTCTCACAGCTATAGTCTCGGGATTGACTACGGCAATACTAACGGTTCACTGAGCTTCGAAGCTGTGGCAGAAAAGTTCCGCCGCAGGTACGGGTTTGAGTTCAAGCTAAGCCTGGACTACGGAGACAAAAAACTCTACGAAAAAGAGTACGAAAACCTAGAGGAAAGGTTAAACTACTTCAGAAGGCAGGTACAGGAAGAAGAAAAAGCTCTTGAAGAGACCCTGAGGGAAAATATCTGGATTTCCGGACAGGACAGCAAAGAGATTCTAATAAAATATCATTCCAAAAATACGGATATTTACGAGATAGCAGGCCATCTGAACGAAATTCGGGCCCTGCTGGAAAAACCAAAAATATTCGATGTGGAAATCGAAGAAGTAGAGGTTGCCAGAGCCGAAAAACACATGTAAACCCAAAAAAGGAAAAAAAGAACATGCAGAACCTGAAAAGCTCAAAAAAAGTTTTCGAAAATCTATCAGGATCAGATAGAATAACAAATCTATCAGTATCAGATAGAATATCAAATCTATCAGTATCAGATAGAATATCAAATCTATCAGTATCAGATAGAATAACAAATCTATCAGTATCAGATAGAATAACAAATCTATCAGGATCAGATAGGGCATTTTTTGACCGGGACTTCAATCCTTTTACTATACTGAACACAGAACTGCGGGAATTTCTGGCAGTTCCCCGAAAAATTCCTCACAGGCTAAGGGAAGAGATCGCAGAGGTCCTTATTTATGAGCTCATTTCAGGAATAGACTACGAAATAAAGGACGAAAAACGCTTTACGGAAAAGTTTGGGGTTTTTTACCCTATATTTCTTAGTATGAGAAACCAGCAGGTCTGGGAAGAAATAAAAACCCTCGCAGGAGAAAACCGCATAGCAGGGGTTTTTATACTGAGAACTCTGCTCGAAGAGCTTTTTACTCTCATTGAGGATTATGAAAAAGTAGAGAAGGATATCTTAAAAAAATCCCAGATAGGACTGGAAAAAGCCCTGAAAACTCTGAAAGAGCTAATTAATGAAACCCTGGCTTTCTGGGAGAGAAAAAGACTGGAAAGAACTGAAAGCCTGAGAAACTATGAGTGGGAGGGGAATTCAAACGAATTCCAGGAAAGAAAGAGAGCAGAAGAGAGCAGCCATGGAAGTTTCCTTAAAAGGCTGGAAGAACGGGCAGAGAACTATCAGGGCCAGGAATCTGAAGACTCTGCCGAATCTGAAATTCTTGCTTCAATGACCAGGGAATTCATGTTCAGTGAAAAGGCTGGCGAGGCTGTTGACTCTGTAGTAGGGGAAAAAATCACCATAAAGCTTGAAGAGCTTATCCCTCTCCTTGAAGACCACCTTGAAATGCTTGAGATCCTGTCCATGCTATTTCCGGGAAGGGCATGGGACAACTCCTTACAGGCTTTGCACAGGGAATATTTCGAAAACCTTGAGAAATATGCATCTCTTTTCAGGAAAAGTTCTGACTTGCATAAGATCCTTGAACAGGTAGGCAGAATTGAGCTTGAGTACGGCTCAAAAAAACTGCGGCTATCACCGCACAGCAAAAGCGAAGTGCACACAGTCACCTTTTCAGGCGACATCCAGACCCTGCTTCCAATAGAAACTGTAAAGCTCAAAAACCCAGTGCTGAAACGCAAGTTCTACGCTGACATGATCGAAGGAAAACTACTTACATACCAGCTAAAAGGAGAAAACTGGAACTCGGACCTTGCAGGAAAAAAGAGGAAGGGACCTGTTGTCGCCCTTGTCGATACCTCTGCTTCCATGCGGGGAGCACCTGAACTTCTTGCAAAATCCGTTGTCCTGGCAATTGCGAGAAGGATGTTAAGAGAAAACAGGGATGTCAAAGTAATTCTTTTTTCATCAAAATGGCAGACCGTTGAGATAGAACTTACGGACAAAAAACGTATGGGAAAAGAGTTTCTGGAATTTCTCAAATATACTTTTGGAGGAGGCACGGATTTTAATACGGCACTCCGAGCAGGGTTAAAAACAGTAAAAGGGGAAAAAACCTTTCAGGGAGCAGACTTGATTTTTCTTACGGACGGGAGCTCGGAACTATCAGAGAGACCTCTTATCCGCGAATGGAACGAGATAAAAGTAGAAAGAAAAGCCCGCATCTTTTCCCTTATAATAGGAAACTACGATGCAGGAGGTCTGGACCAGGTCTCAGACCATAGCTATATAATCCATGATTCAGGAAACTGGCAGGTCGAGGAAAGCCCTGCAAGGTTTATAAAAGCAGTCAGCAAGTCTGCGAGGATGTTTTAAGAGCAGTAAAGGATGTTTTAACGGGCAATAAATCTGCCTAATGCCTGTACTTAAGGCGCCTGCCCACCTCTTCTATGAACTCTTCCATATCTCGTCTTCCAGACGCTTGATGTCTGTAAAGACCTGACAGGACAACAAATGCTGTCTTTTTGCATCTCGAAGACTTCTTGAGTAAACCAAGCTCGAGAACAGTAATTATAGTTTCGGAGATCAGCTTGCGGTCGCCTGGCCCTAGATTACTCCAGCTGTCGTTGAGTATTTTTGAAGAGACTTTTACAGATTCCTTGCCCTCGGAAGCTATTGCCGAGGCTTTTGAAGATACGGCCTTTGAGATTTTTAGAACCTGGTCCTTTCCTAAGCAGGCGGTTTTAGAAAACGTCCTGAAAGCTCTTCCTGGAATTTCCTTCATTCTCATTTTTTCGTCAGCAGAAGTCTTTTCCCGGAGATTTTCTGAAAATCCAATTTTTGAGGCTCTTTCTTCGAGAGTTTTGCGAATTTCTTCAAAGATTTCAGTGATTTCCTCCTTAGATCTCGTTCTGAGGTATTCTCCGAGATTTTCCAGTAGTTCAGAGTCCACTTCGTCAGAATAGTCTTCTCCAGAAGCAGTGTCTTCGCTAAGCTCGACAAACTCGGCATCGATGACAGGATTGGACCCTATAAAAGAGTCACGCAACGAATCATTTCCTGAATGAGGGTTTTTACTGAACCTGTAAGCGGAGTTTGAAAATCTCCTGAATATGCCCTGTTTGTTTTTTAGCAAGAAAATCACACCCATAACTATTAAAAATCAGACAGAAATTGCTCGATTTCTATCTGGAATATTCATTGCCTGAGGCAATACCGGTATTCGTTTTATCATTATATGATTCTCAATTACATAAAAAGTTTCATTCTGAGATTTAATATTTTGCATACATTAATGCCAGCTTAGAATTATTATGCCAGTATTTTGAAAATTCCACTATGAAATTGAAACGCTGGAAGTACAGAGAAAAATAAATTCGGCCGGAGAAAGTAAGCTTAAAAAGAGTAGATAATGCATATTTCACAGGAAAAAGGATCTAATAAGGGTTTATACATGAAAATACGGCCAGATCAGCATATTTTTTAAAAAATAACTGCAAATTGATTCGCAGTTTAAGCAATTTTTTTATAAGTCCCATGCCTTATAGAGTATTAAGGCGAGGTGAAAAGAATGAGTAGACTTGACATGAAAAGATTAAGAATAATCACTTGCGGATTACTTATCTTATCTGTCCTTTCCATTGCTTGTGCAGGGGCGGGAATAGATAATAAAGCTTTGCCTGTTAAGGCCTTACCTGTGGAGATTGAAGCGGCTGAAACGGGAATTGCAGTCAGTGCTGGTGCTAGATCTGGAATATATGGAGGGGACTATTACCCTGAGTTCGAAAAAATCAGTGTAAATCCAGCCTATCAAGATCTTGAACTGAACCCGGGAGACAGTAAAAACTTTACTGTAACTGTTGAGAATAACGATAACAAAAATATTGCATTGAACCCCAGAATCATAATCATCCCTTATACTGAAAAATATATAAATGAAAGCTGGGTCAGTATAAGCCCCTCAGCAAAAGACCTTAAGCCAGGGGAAAAAAAGGAGTTCAAAGTAGAGGTAAATGTCCCTGAGGATGCAGGTCTCGGGAACTATGCCGTACTCATAGCCTTTGCAGAAAAGATTCTTGAAGGAGATGCGGCAGACTATTATCCAAACTTCCCGGGCACAATGCAGCTGAACCTGCGTGTATGGATCCCGCCTAATGTACAGATCCTTACACCTTATGTTAACGACCTTGTAGAAGCTGGAGAGACCTGCAGCTATGAAATAAAGCTGAGGAACACAGGCAAAAAAGATGTTGCAATCTCCCCTGAGCTTATGGAAGGAAGAGGCATCATGTATTATGATAGCATCGTCCCTAATGGAGGAATGGCATATGCCTTTGGAAATGATGCGATAAGCATTGAATCTCCGGAAAAAGTAAAAGCAGGGCAGACAGCTATCGTGAAAATGACACTTAAAGTTCCGGCTGATGCAAAAGGAAGCTATACCGGAACTCTTGACCTGAATATCGATGATCCGGGAATCAATGAATACGGAGGGAAAGTACTCCTGAATTTCCGCATACTTACAATTCCCGGAGAGCCCTATGAGACCTCCTTTAAAATCGCAGACAACGGCACTATCAACATAGAGGTCAGTGCTTATCAGTATGGATACGGCCTCTATGCCGCAGGAGGAAAAAGGGATCTTACTCCTTCATTTGAGGTGAGCCTTAAAGACCCCTCAGGAAAGGAGGTTACACCCTCTCTAGTAAGCAAGAAATACAGCGGCTCAGTAAGCATAATAGATGACACATGCCCCCAACCCTACCTCCCTTACATGTCCGCAAGGATTGGACTTGCTACAAAAACCTGCGATCAGGGAAGCTATTATCAGGCTGGAGCTACAACCTTTGTAGAGACCTATACAGCTCCGGGAACTGCAGGAGACTGGAAGCTCTCAATCCTTCCCAAAAACACTGAAAACTTTGAATATTCAATCACAATCGGGGATGCCGAAGAATAAACGGCCCCCATCTTTATTTTATCCGGCTTTCCGCAGAAATCCTTCAATTTTTCACAATTTCTCCTGCTATCGTTTTTCTGAAATACACCCGTGTTACTTAAAGATTTATTTTTGGATTTTTCCGAAATTTTCAATCTTTTTCTTTTATTGAAATACTTTCTATTTCCATTCTCAAATCTTCAACTGAGACAAATAACGCAAATTTACGAATAATTCTACAAAAACGATAACATGAACAATGTTATTTTTTTGCAGACATCTGCGGAAAGTCAGAAGCATGGGTAATTGGGGCAAAAATCCAGTTCGGATATCACGAACATGGATTTCTTCGAACAACCGGCATAAACAAACGAAAATAGAAAAAATATAATATCTGTAACACAAAGCAGAATATGGCATGGAGGTATTCTTATGAAAAAAATTTTATTTACAATATTAATGGTCAGTGTATTAGTAATCAGTGTTACTGGTTGTGTGAATACGGATGATAAGGCACCTGGCACTTCGGATGAAGCAGTACCCCATACAGGTTCTGAGCCTTCATCTGGAAATGAAAATCCTTCCAGCATGGGGGTTATTAGTTTAGACAGGGCAAAGGAAATTGCTCTTGATCATGCCGGGCTTGCAGAAACTGATGTTACTTTTGTTAACGCAAAACTTGACACCGACGATGGAAAGCCGGAGTATGAAATCGAGTTTTATAGCGGTAACACCGAATATGATTATGATATTGATCCGTATACTGGAGATATTTTAAGCTACGACTCTGATGTTGAAAATTATTCAGCATCTGGCAGTGTTCAGTCAGACAATAAAATTACTTATATTGGGGAAGAAAAAGCAAAATCCATAGCACTTGCAAAAGTTCCAGGTGCAACAGAGTCTGACATCCGGCTTGCACTGGACTCTGATGACGGAAATGCAGTATATGAAGGATCTATACTTTTTGACGATATGGAATATGAATTTGAAATCGATGCAGCTGCCGGAACAATTGTGGACTGGAGCGCAGAACCAATTAATGATGATTGATTTCTAACCTTAACTCCAACTTTTTATGGGGAATATAATAGAGCTTTTGTCTACACGGTCTACTACTACCAGACCATCGGATATGTTTATCCGTCTGGCTCAACGATTCAGTGCGCTGTAAAGGCAAACCGTGATTACAACAGTTCTTCCGGCAGATACCTCTGGGGATCGCTTATCAGCAGCAGAAGCAGTCTGTATTCCGGCTCTGCGGATAGCTGGCGTCAGACGGATTCCAGCACCACCCTCATTGACGGCGGCAGAACATATTATGCTCAGTATTGGGGTGATCTGACGGAAACCCGCTGGGATGGTATCTACCAAACTCAGGTCACAAGCAACAATTGGAGGATTTGGTTTGAAGCATATTGTCCTGCATAATCAACGTAATTGCTAGGCACAAAAACAGGCGTTGAAGGGAGAAAGAACATGTTAAAAAGGACGAAGACAACTATTTCCTATTTCATATTAATGCTTGGCTGTATCTTAGGGGTTTTTTGTGTTGTCGCCACGCTCCCGCCGCTTATCTGTTATATAGATGTTGTTGTTGTCGTAATTGCTACACTCTATGTTCTTCGCGTCTCTCGCTGTACTTACTGCGGGAAATATAAGGTTGTAATTAATCCTTTCTCACACGAGTATTTTCACTGTAAAAACTGTGGAAGGAAGCAGTCTTAAAACAAGAAAGGAAGGTTTGTCATGAAAAAACATAGTTTATCAGGCTGTCTCATAACTACTTTCAATTCTACAATTGGGTAATGCCCATTTCAATTTTTAATTCATTTCCAACAAGAAAAGGTAAATTATTCTCAATCAACACAGCGTATTTGCTATTCTCGCTTGGATTTCTCCTTTATTCCATCCTTTACTTCCTCCTCCCCCTATCTTTTTCAGCACATCTTTAAGTTTTTCCCTTCTCTTTTAATGAAATCTGCACATTTTCTTCAATATTTGAACATCCTTAATCTCTAACTCTTCTCAAGTTGTTTACAGGTAGGTTGTTCATTGGTAGAATTTTTTTGAGAATTGGAGCTACTAAATGCGATAAATTTATATATCCATACGTGCCATTATTCTTTGGTAAATCAAATTTACTTGATTTGCCTGAAAAGTGCCATTTTTAAGTCTCTGTATTTCTGAAGACTCCTGTGAAGATTTGCCTTTGAACCTCCATTACATTTTTTACTTTTTTGTCTCCTTGAGTCAGTTCTCTCTTTTTCTTTTTTATCTCTTTGATTTCCGTATTCTGATGGGTAAATATCGAATATTTCCTGGGATATTTTCATTAGCAACCCAAAGTTTATTAGCGATACGATAATTATGCAGGAAACCCAACCTCTAGATATATGCATGAACATTTCCTGTTTTCATACCTTACTCTACAATTACGCTAAACTCTGGTGAGAATCATGGCTGACACAATTCATTGGGCAGACGTCATAGCTGGAGACGTGTTAAATAAGAGTGACAAACACCTTGTTGCCACAGGAATCACTCCCTCAGGACATATCCATATAGGCAATATGAGAGAGGTAGTGACTGCGGATGCTGCTTATCGAGCTCTTCTAGACAGGGGAGAAGATGCTCGTTTAATCTATATTGCAGACAACTACGACCCTCTGCGCAAGGTTTACCCTTTTCTTCCTGAAACTTATGCTGAACATGTTGGAAAGCCTATTTCCGAAGTTCCCTGCCCATGCGGGGGATGTGCAAACTATGCCGAGCATTTTCTGAAACCTTTCCTTGAAGCTCTGAGGCGCCTGGGCATCAACCCTGATGTCTACAGGGCAGATGAAATGTACAGGGCAGGGATGTATACGGAAGCTATAAAAACCGCCCTTTCAAAAAGAGATGAGATTGCAAAGATCCTTGAAGAGGTTTCAGGAAAAACCGTGGCTGAAGATTGGAGTCCCTTCAATTCCCGCTGTAACAAATGCGGGAAAATCACAAGCACAAAGGTAACGGGGTTTGACCCGGAAGCCGAAACTGTTGATTATGTCTGCTCCTGCGGGCACTCAGGGACAGTCCCTATGGCAGGAGGGGGCAAGCTTACCTGGAGAGTTGACTGGCCTGCCCGCTGGGCTGTGCTTGGAGTAACTGTTGAGCCTTTCGGAAAAGACCATGCTTCAAGAGGCGGCTCTTATGATACCGGAAAGCGGATAGTCCGGGAAATTTATGGGCACGAGCCCCCTTATCCTGTAGTCTACGAGTGGATAATGCTTGGAAAGCAGGGGGCAATGTCTTCTTCCACGGGAATTGTTGTCTCTATTTCGGATATGCTTGAGGGGGTGCCTCCTGAAGTTCTTCGCTATCTTATCATACGCACAAAGCCTGAAAAGCATATTCAATTTGATCCAGGACAGCCTCTTCTCAACATAGTGGACGAATACGAGAGGCTCAGGGATAAGTTCCGGGATGATGCCCCGTCCCCTGAGGGCTTTGAAAAGAGAATTTATGAATTGTCCAGGGCTACCGGTATCTGCCACCCTGAAATTCCTTTCAAGCAAATGGTGACTATTTTCCAGGTTGCCAGAGGAAATTTTGAGCAGATCCTGCAGATAGTGAAGCGCTCAGGCTTTTCAATTGAGGATGAAAAATGCATCTGGGAACTTGTGAATAATGTATCAAGATGGCTAGAACTCTATGCTCCTCCGTTTGCGAAATTTAGCGTAAAAGAAAAGGTACCCGTACAGGTGGCAACCCTTTCTGAACTCCAGAAAGCTTTCCTTGGGTCCTTTGCAGACCTTATCGAAGCAAAAGGCAAAATTAGCGGAGAAGAATATCATATGCTGGTTTATTCCGCAATAAATGAAGGTTCTGAGCTGAACCGCTTGATCAGAGAAAAATTAAATATGCAGTCTCCGCAGATAGGCCCTAAAGACCTTTTCAAAGCAATCTATATCTCAATTCTCGGGCAGAGATCGGGACCTAAAGCTGGCTGGTTCTTATCTTCTTTTGAAGAGGACTTCCTGATAACCCGTTTCAGGGAAGCTTCAACATACAGCCCTGAGAAGCTAAAGGTGGGTTAGAAATAAGGGAGATGGATAGGTCAATGGAAGTTTCTTCAAAAACGCACTTTCTTGCCTGGGATAAGGAATATTCCCATATCAAATGGGGAGGCCCTGCATCTATAAGGAGCCTTCAGGCTTACCTTGCCCCGGGTCTGAGAATTCTTGATGCAGGCTCAGGGAACGGGAGGTACCTTGGAGAGCTTTCAAAGCATTACGATGTTATTGGGGTTGATGTTTCTTTAACGGCTCTTTACAGTTCCCGCGCACAGCTTGCAAGAAGCCACAGGTTTGCAGAACACGTTGGGGCAAGTGTGCATACCCTTCCTTTCAAATCCGGGTCATTTGACGGAACAATCTGTTATGGGGTACTCCAACATCTTTTTAAAGGAGAGCGGGAAGCTGCTGTCAGGGAGTTCTCCCGTCTGCTCAACAGCGGCGGTTTTATTTTTTTTGAGGCTTTCGGCTGTGAGGATATGCGCTGTGGAGGAGAACCTTCAAACCCGTTTGAAGAAAAAACATTTTCCCGGCAAAACGGTATAATTTACCATTATTTTACCGAAGAAGAGGTAAAAGAACTTTTCTGCGGATTTAAAACCCTTGAACTGGAAAACATAATAAAAGAGAAAACTTTTAGAGGAAAATCTTATCTACGGCATATGGTCAGGGGAGTTTTCCGGAAACTTTGATTTTAATTTCGATTTTTTTCTGAACCTTTTAGCTCCCTTCTTCTGCCCTTTCAGATCCTCTACACGATTTTATTAATTTTTTATTTTCATATAAAGGCTATCTTAAGGTAATTGAGCGCGATTATCACAAGGGCTCCAAAAAATCCTCCGATTGCACAGACCAGGACTGCTAGCCAGGTGATTGCTATTTCAAGTCCCAGCAAAAACTTTGCTACGATCAGGGTTAAAACCCCAAGGACTGCATTTACTGCAAGGCTGGTGGCAGTCTTGAGTACCTTATACAGCACAAATGCTGCTATAGCTGCCAGAATCAATACTAAGATTTCGGTAAATTCAACTACCATAAATTATACATAGGGTTCAAATTATTTATATTTATCATTGTGTTTTATGAAACAGTCATGACATTTTAAAAATTTATATCAAATGTGCTTGAAAATAGCTTCTGACCTTTTTTTATTTAAGGAGAAAACGCCATTTTAAAGCGCTTTTTTCCTCAAAGAGCCAGGACGTATTCAACAATAATTTCTTTAAGTGCTGCCCTGTTTGAATAAGTCCTTAGCTCAATCAAGGGATCAGGGTTCCCAAGCAGCATTGCAGAAACTACCGCATCAGGTCTCTGAAGGCAGAGAACCGGGATTTTCCGGGAAAGCGCCCTGCATATTTCATAGCCCACGCCCGTGGACGGTACTGTCAGCTCTGCAATAAGTGCATCGCTTTTTGCAAGCAGACCCATATCCCTATCATAAATCTCCTGTTCAGTCATTTTTGATTCTTTTTCTTCAAGCTCAGGGTCTGCAACATGCCAGCTGAGCACTTCCGCTCCTGCTTCTCCAAGGGCGCCGTAGATAAACCGGTATGTCTCAACTAACTGTCTTCCTCCCCGGATTGAACCCGAAAGGAAAACTTTCGGTTTTTTCTGTCCAGGAAATATGCTTTTTTCCATTCCTTTTTTCCTCCTTAAACCCCTTACTGCACACCCCTGAAGTAATGCCCTGTGGTAAACCCCTTCCCAAGTTCACATTTTTCCTTTGCCCTGCCTCCGGGCTTATAATATGCGTCAATAGCTTTCCTGTATTTTTCCGTAATTCTTTTGATTTCTTCTGCACCGTCCATTCCCAGTGTCTCAATCCTCAGGCTTGAAACCCCGCTTTCGATAAGTGAAGGGACATATTCAAGCATGCAGAGGGACCTTGAGTTCAGGAGATGAGTCCTGCACTGGTAGTCCATTAACAGGGGGAACTCGTAATTCTTCTCATCAACCAGCTTAAAGTTTCCTGAACTACAGGGAGCACTGCACTGTTTTCCCCCTTTCCCGAGAATCCCGCCTGCAAGGCAGTGTTCGGACTCCATAAGTTCGAGGCGGCCGTGCACTATGCATTCTGCGGGCCCGTAAGAAGCTAGTTCTTTGAGCTCTTTAAGCGTCAATTCTGGAGAAAGGACAGCTATTTCTGCTCCATTTTCCAGAATGAGGGCAAGGGTATAACCGTTATAGATATTCAGGGGACTGTCTGCAATACAAGGCATCCCTTTTTCTTTTGCGAGCTTAAATGTCCCCAGGTTTGAAACAAGGACTCCGTCAGCTCCGAATTTTTCTGCACGCAAAAGAATTTCTTCCACATGTTTGATCTCTGAGTCCTTAATTATTTTCGGGGTATTGAAGTATATTTTCTTCCCTTCAGCTTTTGTTTTCAGAGCAGCGCTTTCAAAAACAGAATCAAGGCCCCTGCCAGAAATTTCCTCTCCATTGAAGCTTCTCTCTTTTTCATCTGTCTTTGGCTTTCTAAAAAGCCCTTCTCCAAAATAAACACAGTCTGCCCCGCCTGCAAGAGCTCCTTCAAGCCCTTCAAGAGAATATACGGAAAGCGAAAGTAAGGGGTTTTCTGGAAGGTTCTGCGGTTTTACTTCATCCGTAATTTCATCCGTATTTCCTTTTTCCTCAAATCCTCTTGTCTTTCCAGTTTCCTTTATTTCTTCTGCCTTTTTTTCTCCGGTTAGAGGGAACTGCAAATTCTCAAGAGGCTCCCGCTTCCACTTTGATATGCGCAGCTTTTCAAGTTGAGATACTGCTTTTGTCCTCAGGTCATTCAGCTGCCCTACGGGAATGAAGATATCCCCTTCCGTAATTATCTTAAGTTCAGATGCCTCAAAAAGAGTCTTTCCAAGCTTTGTGAGTTGTTTTTCTATCTGAGCCTTTGAGGTTGGTAGCTTCTCTGCCTTTTCTACAAGATATTCGGATTCAACGGTCACCAGATTTGAATCGCTGTCTTTTACTTCTAATCTTGCAGGTTTCCCTGGAATAATGCTTGCTGTAAGTGATATCAGGATCTTTGTCTTCAAGGCTCCTGATTCGCTTTCTTTTTTAAGGGAATCCATGAGCTTCTTATCATGTGTCCTGTAAACCGTGCTCCCTGATGCTGTCCTTGAGTCAAAGGGAATTTCTACGATTTCACCTTTTCCTGCGCTGTATACCGGACCTTTTTCAGTATACATCGAAGATATTATTTTTCCTTTATCTTCAGGCAGGGCCTCGGCGTTTTCGACCATTATTCCATCTCCCAGGCGGAGGGAGTTTGAGAGTTTTACACGAAGCTGTTTTTTGCGCCTGTCATAACTTATTACCGTGCCTGCGGGAACTCCACGGTTATGCGGGTTTTCCCGGCTCATAAGTTTTCCGTGCGGATTTTCAAAAAAGTAACCCGAGGTAAAGCCGCGGTTAAAAAGCTGAGTAAGGGTTTCCTCTTCTTCTTTGGAAACCGAGTATCTGGCAGGGTCTTTCATGTATCTGTCAATAAGGCGGCGGTAGATCCTGACAACTCCTGCAACGTATTCCGGCCTTTTCATCCTGCCTTCAATTTTGAATGACTCGACTCCGGCTTCTATAATGCTTCCGAGGCATGAGGTTGTGTTAAGGTCTTTCGGGCTCAGAAGATAACTGCCGCTTGTTTTGACCTGTTTTCCTTCGCAATACAGCCTGTACTTTTTCCGGCACGGCTGGGCGCAGTATCCCCTGTTTCCGCTCCGTCCTCCTATCAGGCTGCTCAGGAGGCACTGCCCAGAATATGAAATACAGAGAGCTCCATGTATGAAAACCTCGGTCTCTACGGTATTTCTTTCTTTTATCTTTCTTATGTCTTCGAGTGAAACTTCCCGTGAGAGTACTGCTCTTTCGATCCCGAGCTCTTTTACAAACCTGACTCCCTCACTGTTGTGCAGGGTCATCTGCGTGCTTGCATGCAGGAGAAGGTCAGGCAAGTATTTTCTGGAAAGGGAGATAAGCCCGAGATCCTGAATGATGATTGCGTCTACTCCCATATCTCTCAGTCGGGAGAGCAGAATAAAGGCACTTTCCATTTCTCCTTCCTTGAGCAGGGTATTTACTGTTACATATATCTTCACGCCTCTTAAATGGGCGTAGTCAATAGCTTTTTCAAGCTCTTCTTCTGAGAAATTGGATGCATATCCCCGGGCACTGAAAGCCCTGGCTCCGAGGTATACAGCATCGGCTCCGTTTTCTACAGCTGCTATAAGAGCTTCCATGCCGCCGGCTGGAGCCAGAAGTTCAGGTTTTGCAGGCTTCATCAGATGGGATTACAGAACCTGCTCTTTATTAAGCTTTGGCATCCTTACCCTTTTCGGGAAACCTTAACGTAAAATCAATATTTGTGGATTTTCACTAATGAATTAACAAATTAAATGTAACCTAAGTTCCGCCTTTTTAAGCGCATAGTTTCTCCTGATATCCTATTATGTGCTTAAACTTAAGCGCATAAATATTAAGTTCTAATTTAAAATAACAATCATCTGACATAGTAGATTAGTGAAATTAGATTTATGCGCTTAAAGTTTGAGAACTCAGGTTCATAATTTTTTTCGCTACCGTTTTTCTGAATAAGGCCATGTTTACCCAAACGTATGTTTTTGATATTTTCCAAAATTTGTGACTTTTCTCCTTCATTTAAAACTTCCAGAATCCATTTTCCTAAGCTTCAGTTGAGATAATACTGCAAATTTCAGGATACTTCTCAAAAAAGAATAGCAGAAAAGATGTTATTTTTTTGAAGATATCTGCGGAAGTTAGGGTATAAGTTTCACTTAATAATTTTGATCACAAGTTATATATCTCAGTTAAACAGTATAAAATATTGTGGAAAGTGTCGTATTAATAAATACAATAAATCTGTGATTAAATATTCAGTTTGGAGGGAAATGGGATAGAATTAATAGATGTTTATTTTGGGCTTTATTTTTAAAAATTAATTTTATAAATTTATCAGTATTGAACAAATTTAAAAAAGTCCAATTTGGACTGGGGATTAAAATATTAGTATTTGTCTGGTTTGGGCTAATGTTGCGTCAATCCTCAAGGATTAAGAAATCCGAATAATGTAATCGACTAAATGCGACATTTTAGTGCTGGCGCAACACTGGCTTCTTTCAGACAATTCTAATTTTTTAGTTCACCTCTAAAATATGATCTGAAATGCAGATCAAATTTTTGGGGAAGATAAACTGTAAAATTTGGAAGTGAAAAAATGAGAAAGAATAGTACAGACCTTGCGAGAAAGATAAAAGAACTGCTGACTATGACAGCGGACCGGTTCAATACCAAACTGGGGACTAGATTGAAAAATAA
>JASGVX010000111.1 GCA_030054735.1 Methanobacteriota archaeon
AAATCTCGTATCAATAGCATTTCCTCCACTGTCAACATTATTTCCAAACCTCAAACTTTTCTCAAGGATTGGAAATTGGGGAATTTTAATCCGGCCAAAGTGGGGAATTATACACCGGCATTGACAAGAATTAAATAAAACTCTCAAATTCAACATATTCCTGACAAAAAATGAGAGTTAAAGTTAATAGTTATCACCATAATTATTACCACTGTTATCATTATCTATTATTACTATTACTCTTTACTCACTATCCCAAATACTGAGGTTCGGAGCTTTACACTCATATTGATTGCAACTTCTGCGATATCACCGCTATATTCGGCTACTCTCCGGAGGCTCTCCAGAACCATACTAAGTTCAATACTATTTTTATCTCCTACTTTGCGCGACTCCAGGGAAATTCCGAATTGAGAAATATCTTTGGCTTCTACTACAATTTTATTGATTGCCTGCAAATCTTCCTGTGCTATCGAGTCTATTGCCTGTTTAAAAACATTTATAGAGAGTTCGGCCATCTTGAAAATCGGGTTATCAGAGTTAACTGCAGAATCTGCTTTTTGGACGTTTACAGCTATTTTGACTGCGTGATCTCCTATGCGTTCAATGATTTTAGTAATTAGCCTGTACTCCATGCATTCTTGTGGATTCTCAACTCCTATCCTTTCAGAAAGTTCGATATCTTCTATTGCAGCTTTGAGCTGTCGAACGGCAAGAAGGTAAAAGCGATCCACATCATCATCTCTCAGGATTACGTCTTCAGCAAGTTCCACATTATGGCCCCTGAGAGCAGCCATGGAATCTTCAAGCATGGAAAGCACAAGCCCATACATATTTTTAATTACCCGACTAAGAGGAAGGTCATTGTAGTTCAGAAGGCACTGAAATACCAGTTCATTCCTGGACTCTTCCACCAGTTCAAGACCTATTAGTATCTGACGCACCGAATCCTTGATGAATTTACGATCATAGAGGCTGAAGCCTTTTTTGGTAGTAAGCCTGATAACATCATAGCCCGTAAGATAGTGAGAAATGAGAATCCTGAGATTATTTTCAGCACTTTCTGAGTGAATAAAGTCAACCGTTGCCTTAAGGGAGGCATATTCCTTTGAGATATCACTGGAAGAAACAAGTATGCTTCTATTGGGCATGGTTATAAGATTAAGCGTATCTCCAGCTTCAAGCCCAACTTCACGTACCCATTTCATAGGGAGAGACACTGTATAAGTAGAATTTCCTGTAAACTGAACTTTCCTCACATCTTTAGTAATAAAAGCCCCCCTGAAGAGGTTCTTTCGCTTTGTAAATATTTTTATACACACCTGATCAAACAACTCAAAATGATATCTCTGAATCTAGAATTTGAGACAACTAAACGATCTTCTTATCAGGAAACACTTCTGAAAGTCCTGTTGATATAGTAATTGTTTTTTTGAAAATCAGTTCCGACATTTCTCCGAGAGAACTTACGTATCCCTTTAGAAGTTCCAGATGCTGAAGGTGTCGTTCTCCAAGCATTTTTATCACCCGAATCTGCCAGTAATATAATCCTCAGTACTCTTTTCCCTGGGATTTTGGAAAACCTGTTTTGTCTTCCCGAACTCAATCAGTCTTCCCATTAAGAAAAAAGCTGTATAGTCAGAAATCCTTGCTGCCTGCTGCATATTATGAGTTACAATAACTATTGTATACTTATTTTTAAGGTTTACAATTAGCTCTTCAATCTTTGAAGTGGAAATAGGATCAAGAGCACTGCAGGGCTCATCGAAAAGAATTATTTCGGGTTTTACTGCCAGAGTCCTGGCAATGCAAAGTCTCTGCTGCTGCCCACCACTAAGGGCAAGGGCAGAAGATTCGAGACGATCTGAGATTTCATTCCAGATCGCGGCAGAACGAAGAGCACTCTCAACAACCCCGTCCATATCCTTTTTACTTACACCATGTAGACGCGGTCCGTAAGCAATATTGTCATAAATGGACATAGGAAAAGGATTTGCTTTCTGGAAGACCATTCCCACATGTTTTCGAAGGTCAACGACATCCACGCCTTTTCCGTATAGATTATTACCTTCAATTGAAACTTTTCCTTCGATCCTGCAGTTTTTAACAAGATCATTCATTCTGTTTAAACAGCGGATGAAAGTGGATTTGCCGCAGCCTGAAGGGCCTATAAGGGCAGTTACGCTGTTTTTAGGGATACGCATTGAGATATTATCAAGGGCCTGTTTTTCCCCATACCACAGATTCAGGTTTTCGACTTCTATCTGGGGATGGGATACGTTTTGAATAGCTTCAGTCATTTATGGACCTCAATTTATCATATAAGCCTTGAAAAATTATTGAAAAAATCAATCAAATTTTCAATTTTTGCCTGTAATGCCTGCGAATAAGAACCGCTATAAGGTTTAATCCCAGCACAATCATCAAAAGAACAAGGGCCGTTCCATACTGAAGAGGCCTGGTTTGAGTGATGTTAGTCCCGGAAGTTGCAAGCACGAATAGATGGTAAGGGAGAGCCATAAATCCAGAGTAGATCGAGTCAGGCAGCCTTGGCAGGAAATAAGCAGCGCCGGTTAGAAGGATAGGGGCAGTTTCTCCTGCAACTCTTCCGATACTCAGGATAGTCCCTGTAACAATTCCTGGAATAGCAGCAGGAAGTACCACGTGCCTTATAGTCTGCCATTTGCTGATTCCAAGTGCAAGTGAAGACTCCCTATATTCATTAGGAACTGCTATCAGGGCTTCCTGAGTAGACCGAATGATTACCGGAATAATCAGAAGAGAAAGAGTGAGGCAGGAAGCAAGCAAAGAAGAACCAAAACCGAAATACTTAACAAATAGTGCCAGCCCGAAAAGCCCGAACACCACAGAAGGAGTTCCAGCAAGGTTGCTGATTGCCATTTCTATAAGCCATGTGGTTCGGTTTTCTCCTGCATATTCGTTCAGATAGACCGCAGCCATAATCCCTGTTGGAAGGGCTGCAGCCATCGACCCTATGATAAGATAAACAGTACCTACGATTGCAGGATAGATACCACCCTGAGTCATCCTCATGCGGGGCATTTCAGTAAGGAACTCAATACTTATCGCACTGTACCCGTTATAAATAATATAAGCAAGGATGATCACCACAAATCCGGCTGTTGTCATCGCTGAAAGTGTGAGCAGTGCAAAGGCGAGTTTTTCACTTGTCCTTGCATTCAGTCCTATATTCAATCCACCCCGCGCCCGAATAGATTTGAAATTGTTTTCATTTACATTTGAGCCTAATTCCACTTTCAGTCCACCTTAAACCTGTATCTTTTTTTGATTAAATCAGCAATCAGGTTAATCAGAAAAGTTATGATGAAGAGCACGGTTCCGACTGCAAAAAGAGCATGAAAGTGAGCGCTTCCCTGGGGGACTTCTCCCATCTCAAGTGCAATTGTGGCAGTCATCGTCCTTACAGGATCCAGAATGCCTTCCGGAAAAGAGGGGATTACTGCGGTGTTTCCTGTTACCATCATTAGAGTCATTGTCTCTCCTATAGCCCTCCCAATGCCGAGCATTACCGCGGCTGAAATTCCGGAAAGGGCTGCAGGGACTATGACCTTATATATAGTCTGCCATCTCGTAGCCCCGAGAGCAAGAGAGCCATGCTTGATAGTACTCGGAACCGAACTTATAGCGTCCTCAGAAATAGTGATTATCGTAGGAAGAGACATGATTCCAAGCATAATGGAACCTGTAAGAGCAGTTTGTCCGGTAGGCAGATTAAACAGGTCTTTTACGATCGGAACAAGGATGACAAGCCCGAAGAACCCAAATACGACAGAAGGAATCCCTGCGAGGATCTCTATAAAAGGTTTCAGAGCTTCTGCGACCTTTGGAGGGGCGATTTCTGAAATGTAAATAGCAGATGCAATTCCCAGAGGCACTGCAAAAATGATTGCTCCGGCAGTAACGATAAGAGAACCTAATAAGAGGGGCAGTAACCCGAACTGCCTGTTAACTGATGTCGGATACCAGAACTTCCCAGTGAGAAAATCCAGAAGGGACGTTTCTTTAAAAAGAAGCAGACTGTCCCTGAACAAAAAAAGACATATAAGGAAAAGGATAACAACAGTAAGGACGCTTACTGAAAAAAGCACCGATTCTATTGTCTTTTCCTTATAATTCCTGTTAAACATATTTTTCCCCTGAAGTAACTTTATCACTGCTGATTTATTGTTATTACTTCTTCAGAGGGAAGTACCCTACTTCAGTAACCAGGCTCTGTCCTGTTTCACTCAGCACAAAGTCGATGAATTCTTTTGTGAGGCCAGAGGGTTCCCCGTTAGTATAGAAGTAAAGACCTCTTGAAAGTGGGTATGCACCACTGAGGATGTTCTCAGAACTTGGAGCTTGAGCACCTTTTCCGGCATCAAGGCTTAAGGCTTTCACAGTATCATCGAGGTATGCAACACCGATGTATCCGATTGCATTTGCGTTTTGAGAAACTTCTCCTACAATTCCGCCTGTTGCAGGCTGGGTCAAAGCATCAGGTCTATATTCATCTCCCTTTAAAACGTCTTCCTTGAAATACTCGTAGGTACCAGAACTGCTGTCCCTGGTAATCACTACAATCTTTTTATCTTCGCCGCCAACATCCTTCCAGTTGCTGATATTTCCATTATAGATGCCGCGAAGCTGGTCAAAGCTAAGTTCAGAAACAGGGTTCTTAGGGTTTACAACAACTGAAATACCGTCATAGGCAATGGTAGTCTCAACAGGGTTGACACCGTTTGCTTTAGCAGACTTCATTTCTGCATCTTTCATTTCCCTGGATGCTGCAGCAATGTCTACCTCACCGTCAATAAGGGCTGCAATCCCAACTCCTGATCCGCCACCGGTGACAGTTACACTTTTATCAGAGTTTTCAGCCATAAATTCTTCAGCTTCAGCCTGAGCAAGGGGGAGAACTGTATCTGAACCTTTCAGAGTAATACTCCGTGACTCTACTGCAGAGGTTTCAGTCGCAGGAGCTGCATTGGAAGTTGTCTCCTTAACCTGGGAAGAACCTTCACTATTCTTTTCAGCACATCCAATTCCAAGAAATACAAGTCCTAGTACCAGTAACGTGAGAGCCGTATATATTTTAAATTTTTTTACCATGTTACACATACTCCATTAAATAAAGAAATATTCACAGTCTATTTTCTATTTAATACGTAAAATACAAAATGATAAATGTATATAAAGATTCTCGATATAATCTATCTAGGACCATATATATGGACATACATATATAGATAAACAATATAATACATACCAACTGTGTGAAAAAATCCTAAACTGAACTTATCTCAGAAAAAGTTAGTATTCTTTAATATGAGGTATTCCAAAACCCATTTTTAACCTCATATTCACAAGGATTTCATAAATGTTTTTTTGATTAGTAGCTTGATTGATTATTTTTAATCAAGATCTATAGAATCCTTTATGGATTTTGGATCAACTTATGCCTAAGTTCTAAGATCAGCTTCAATATAACTTTATGATCAGGTCTTACACTTCTTTAACCCCTGGTTCAAATATATATAATATTTAACTATACCTGATACTATTATGAAAATATATAGATATTTGGACAAAATCTATATACAAGAATTATCAATCCATTTATGCAAGAAGAATTTAGCCCATCAACGCCCGTTGCCACATCATAAACCCTATAGAACCTCTTCTCTGGAATCTCTTCTCTAAAATAGTACCCTTTTTTCTAAGTAACGGGCTAAAACCGGGCTTTTTTCTTTTTCGAAGTAATTAGCTACTTATTGTTGAAGTTTTGTCATCTTAAAAAATGTGGATGTGAATCTCCACGGAAAGAAAATGCAATTATGAGCCTCCAGTTAATACGCTTTACTTATCTAACTTGAAGTTTTACAGGCTTACAGGGTTTTCATGCTTCAACTAACAGGAGGTAAAATTTTAAGTTAAAAACTGACATACTTCCCACGCAAACTGTGGAGAAATTTGGATCAACTTATGCCTAAGTTCTAAGATCAGCTTCAATATAACTTTATGATCAGGTCTTACACTTCTTTAACCCCTGGTTCAAATACATATAATATTTAACTATACTTAGCACTATTATGAAAATATATAGATATTTGGATAATCTCTATATACAAGAATGATCTATTACTTTATGCAAGAAGAATTTAGCCCATTAGCGCCCGTTGCCACATCATAAACCCTATAGAACCTCTTCTCTGGAATCTCTTCTCTAAAATAATACCCTTTTTTCTAAGTAACGGGCGAAAACCGGGCTTTTTTCTTTTTCGAAGTAATTAGCTACTTATTGTTGAAGTTTTGTCATCTTAAAAAATGTGGATGTGAATCTCCACGGAAAGAAAAAGCAATTGTGAGCCTCCAGTTAATACGCTTTACTTATCTAGCTTGAAATTTTACAGGC
Source organism: Methanobacteriota archaeon (assembly GCA_030054735.1). GTDB lineage: Archaea > Halobacteriota > Methanosarcinia > Methanosarcinales > Methanosarcinaceae > Methanosarcina. The sequence continues at coordinate 6,437 of JASGVX010000111.1, forward strand.
TTACAGGGTTTTCATGCTTCAATTAACAGGAGGTAAAATTTTAAGTTAAAAACTGACATACTTCCCACGCAAACTGTGGAGAAGTTTTTTCTCTGGTTCTACGTTTACTGAAAATAGTACGAGCCAGGACCTTTTGAGGGGTATCAGTGCACCCTTTCCCTGCATCTCTTTCTGCAGAGAATTGACCACTTCCTTTTTGTGTCAATGCTATGTTAAAGGCAGCATTGACATCGGCATGGTCAACGTGCCCACAGTTTGGGCACTCAAATCGCTTACTGTGTCGGTTGCCTCTATGTCCGCAGCGGCTACACTTCTTGCTTGTCGCATACGGATCGATATAGACTACCTCTACTCCCCGCAACCTGGCCTTATATTCGACAAATTGCTGGAGCTGGTTAAAAGACCAGTTGTTCAGAGAGTATTGATTTGAACACATAAGCTTTTCGGCTTTCTTTTTGTCTGGATTAGATTTTCCTTCATCCTCGGGCTTGCCTTTGAGTTTTCGAATTCCTTTCAAATTTTCGAGTTTAATTCCGCATCCATTATACAGAGCGATATCCACGATCTTTCGGCTTATTTTATGGTTCAAGTTCTTTACAATGTTATGTTCTCTTTGTTTGACAGCTTTCAGTTGTTTGTTTTTGCCTCTTTTCTTGAGCCGGTTTTTTATATTCTCGTATTTTTTATGTGTGTGGTAGCGCATTTTTCCTAACTTCCAGACTTTTCCGGAATTCGGATCCGCTACAACTGCGATATGTCCCCTGGTGTTTCGATCAACTCCTATATAGTTTCCGAAGCATTCTGGTTCTCCATCTGGATAAACAACTGCTATATAAGCATAGATATTGTCGATTTCTATCTGGGAGACTTTTTTAAAATTGTTAGAAAACCGATAGTTCAACAGGAGTTTCAGGCAGGGAATAGAAAGGGTTCTTTCATTCCTGTTGACAATTATTGCCCTCGAAGGTATGATTAATTTCACATTTTTTATGGATCTGAGGTTCTGATTTTGGGAATATTTCCTCAGGACCTGGCCGGAAATTATTGATTTCAAACCTATATGTTTGACATCTTCAGGAGAAAGAGATACAGAAGCTTGAGAAGAATCCATTATGGGAAAAGAATTGATAATAGGAGGAGCTGAACAAACAGTTGGGAATTCATGAAAAGACTCAAAAAAGGCAGAAAACGAGGGTGATAGAGAAGAAGAAGGAGAAGAAATGGTGGGGGGAGTGGGAAGATTTTTTTGTGCAGGAGGCAGATTAGAACCGGGTTTTTGAGTTTGGTGTTTAATACAAAACTCAGCAATCTTTTGTGCCTTCCCCAATTCATCTGAAAAATCTCTATTATGTTTGACTTTATAGGTCAGTATCATCTAAGTTACTGCTCCGTGGTCAATAATTTGTTAGTTATCTTTCAAGCGTACAAGTTCATGGCATTAAAGTTTTAAACATCACCATGAAGTAATATTATGCATATCTCCAGGCATCCCGGATATGCATTGCATTCATCCCAAGGCTTTGAGGGGCATATATGTCGTTTTCAGGAGTGTCTCCGATTGAGAGAACTTCCCAGGGTTCGAGTCCAAGGCCGTCAAGAGCCATTTTGAAAAGCCTTGTGTCAGGTTTTTTGATCCTGTGGTCCGAGGACATGATCACAAAATTGAAGCGGTCATATAAACCGAAAAAGCGCAGTTCCTGTTCGGTAAAGACTCTCTGGGCGTTTGAAACAATGCATTTAGGGACATTTCTGTATTTTTCAAGCAGCCTGATGCTCTGCGGGTAAGCTTCAAGTTTTCTTAATGAAGCAGTCCTGAAGACCTTTGCGGTTTCAATACCAAGCCAGAAGGGGTCGATTTCTCTAAAAGCGTTTTCCTTACAGATCTCGGCAAAAATTTCTTCTATGCGGATATCAGGGTACTGCTGTCCTGAATTGCCTAGCCTGCTCACAACTTTTTGCCTGTAGACTTCCCTGAGCCTGTCAGGTCCGATCTTTACTCCCTGGTAAAGCAACCAGTCGCTTACTATCTTGTTGGTCTCCTGGCTTTTTTCATCTGTTTTGATATCAATAAGGGTTTTGTAGCAGTCAAAGACCATGCCTTTGATTTTACCATTCTGGAGCATAAAGCATCCTCGTTTATTTTTATTTCTTATATATTTTGTATTTTCTATCTCTATCTTTTATCAATCTAGTTATTTATTTTTAAATATATGAATATTTCGCATATACTCAGATTTACTGCAATTTTAAATATATTATTCTCAAAACTATATACCTAACTCATGAGATTATTAAAAGTAGATACTGAAAAAAAATCTGTTTAACCTGACTGAAAGTATTCCGGTATTTTCCAGGTAAAAATTAATAGAAAAGTTCACTCATAAAGCGTATGCTACCCTAAATTTTTTGGAAATTTCATTCTCCTGAGCAGCATTGGAGACCCAGGGAGGCAGGAGCCCTGCTACTCCTGCCAGTTAAAGCTCTATAGAATCAGACCTGGGATCCATGATGGACCTCAATTCGGAACCAATAAGGTTTGTGGCAAGGACAAAAATCATAATCATGCCGCCTGCGGATAAAGCCATCATAGGGGCAGTCTGAAGGTATAGAAGCCCATCCTTCAGGATCGTACCCAGTTCAGGTGTCGGAGGCTGAATGCCTAGTCCGAGGAACCCAAGCCCTGAGATTGCAACGATCCTGGACCCAAGCCCGAGAGTTGCGATCTCAATAATAGGCCCGTAGCTGTTAGGGAGAATATGGCGGAAGAGAATGTATCTGTCAGATGCCCCGAGAGCCTTTGCTGCCTCAACAAATCCGCTGTTTTTTAGCGAGAGGGTAGAGCCCCTTATCATACGTGCATACTTTGCCCAGCCTGAAATGGAAAAGGAAAGAATAATGCCTGCAGGACTCGGGCCTACAACGCCAACAATAGCAATTGCAAGGACGATATTGGGAAAAGCAAGCAGGATATCAGTCATTCTCATAAGGAATGCATCGTACTTGCTGAAATAACCTGCATACATGCCTATAATGAACCCTGCAGTTACCACTATGAGAGTTGAAATGATTGCAATTGAGAGCGAGGTCTGAGCACCATGCACTATGCGGCTGAATATACACCTTCCGAACTGGTCGGTTCCCAGGGGAAAGGATGCTGAGGGGGGAGATAACTTCTCTTTGAAATTCATTTCTGCAGGGTCGTGAGGGGAAATTGTTGGAGCCATTATAGCCAGCATGGAGATAAGGACAAACAGTAGAACACCGATTGTGAGCGTCGTGTTTCCCTTAAAAAGCTCCCATGCCCTGTTCATGCCGGACACAGCCATGTGTGAATATTCCATATTACTCTCCCTGCCCCCTTACCGCCGGGTCAAGATAAAGGTGGATGATGTCGACACCGAGATTTATCAGGACAATAATGACTGCAAAAGTGAGCATGCAGCCCTGGACTACCATAATGTCCATTGAGGAGACCGAATTCACAAGAAGCCTCCCAATCCCGGGAAGTGCAAACATGCTTTCTATAACTACCACACCTCCAAAAAGCCACCCAAACTGGGTTCCCATGTATATTATCACAGGGACCAGAGCGTTCTTAAGGGCATGCCTCTGAATAACGTCCCTTCGGCTGAGCCCTTTAGCACGTGCTGTCCTGATATAATCCTGCTCAAGCGTTTCGACCATGCTCGTTCGCATGATGCGCATTGTTATTGCTGTAAGGCCGACCGAGAGTGTAAGAGAGGGAAGAATGAAATATTTTATCCCTCCAGCTCCTGCAATCGGAAAAATGCCCAGATAAACGCCTCCCACCAGCATGAAGATTATCGCAACGAAAAAATCAGGGCTCGAGAGGCTGATGACTGAAGCAAACCTGCATATATGGTCCACAGGCCCATTCTGCCTCAATGCAGAAATTATTCCGAGAGGGATGGCTGTGGAAGCCGATACAAGCATTGTAAGGACAGAAAGAGTGAAGGTTACGGGTAGAGCGTTTCTTATTTCTTCCATTGTGCTCCTTTTTGTCTGGTAGGAATACCCCAGGTCTCCATGCACAACCCTTGACGCCCATTTCAGATAACTGATATGCCAGGGATCATCAAGCCCCATCTCCTCATGAAGCTTGGCTACTGCTTCTTTAGGGGGACTTTCCGTGCCAAGGGTGGCTCGAAGTGTAATCTCAGCCGGGTCTCCAGGCGAGAGGGAGATTACAGCAAAAGTGATGAGGGAGATCCCAAACATCACATATGCCAGTTGAAACAGGCGGTTCAGTACGATTCTCTGTGTCATTCTTGCTCAAACCTGTCATTTATGGCAGGATGCGGGAGGATTTTCCCGCATCAGGTGATTGAGACACTCTCAAGATTGAGGGAGTACTCTGTAGGGTGGAGGCGGTATCCCTGTATATTTGAGCTGGTGACGTCAATGTTTACATAGTAGTTAAGATATGCAACAGGCGCTTCCTCAACAACAATTGCCTGAACCTCATCATAGAGTTTTTTTCTGACAGCGATATCTGAAGTTTCTCTGGCCTGTTCTATCAGCTCGTCCACACGGTCATTATGCCAGCGATAAGCTCCCCAGCCATCTATTGACGTACCGCTTGAGTGATAATCAGTCATCATTATCTCGTGGGGGTCCGGTGTGAAGAGCAACCCTCTCCCTAGAAGGAAAATATCGAATTCTCCTTTATTCCTCAGAGAGTTTGCAGCGTCGGTATTGAGGACCTTAAGTTCTGTCTCAATCCCTACTTCCTTGAACTGCTGCTGGAGCACTTCAGCTATTGGTGGAAGTTCTGCACGCTCAGGGTAAGTGACAAGAGTAATTTTCAGGGGTTTTCCTTCTCTATCAAGGACTCCGTCTCCGTCAGTATCGATCCACCCTGCATCTCCAAGGAGAGCCTTTGCTTTTTCTATGTCATGTGCGTAAGGGGCAATCTCCTTATTAGCCCAGTAAAAGTCTTGCGGGAAAAGCCCTGCTGCCGTGGTCCCGTATCCGTGAAGGACGTATGTCAGTATTTCTTCACGGTCAATAGCATAATTTACAGCCTGACGCACTCGCATATCGTCAAAAGGCGCTTTTTCTGTGTTGAACCCCATCATCCTTACACGGGCAATAGGCTGCTGCAGGACGGTGTAGCCATCCTTTTTCAATCCTTCAGCAATCTCAGGGGGGAGGATCATAGCTATCTGAATCTCCTTGCTGTCAAGGAGCATCTTTCTCGTAACCGCTTCAGGGATTATCCGGTATATCACTTTATCAACCAGAGCAGTCTGTCCCCAGTAATCCTGGTTTTTGACTATAACAATCTCTTCTTCAGGTTTCCAGGATTCAAAGACGAAAGGCCCTGTGCCGATAGGCTTTACCACATTGCCTTTTTCATCATAAGACCCGGGGGAAAGGGCAGCACTTTCTGCTTTGGAGAGATAGGCAGGCAGTGCAGGGAAAGTTGAATTCAGGCTGATTTTCAGGGTCAGGTCATCCGGAGCCTCAATGGATGATACCGGGATTTTCCCGAATATTGGCTCTGACTTGGCAAAGGACCTTTCGAGAGAGGCTTTCATGGTGCCGGCTGTGAAAGGGGTCCCGTCATGGAACCGGACATTTTCTCTCAAAGAGAAAGTCCAGTCTTTTCCATCGCTTGAGACTTCCCATGATTTTGCAAGGTTAGGGATGATCTTCCCCTCATAATTGACTCCTACAAGGGTTTCCACGTACCCGAGCCTCTGAGAAATGTAACCTGACAGGTGAGTGTCAATGGTATTGGGGCTCCATTGTCCCGAGATGGTAAGCGTCTGAAGTTCTTTCTGCTCTTCCTTTTCTGTACAGCCTGCTCCCATGACAACGAGAGCCAGAAGTATCAAGAAAATTCCCTCTTTTCGTTTCATTTTACTAATCACACCTAATTTTTATGTCAAAACTACTGCTGCAAAAATTCACATACGGAGAACGTGAATTTATGTATGCAGCAAGTCTATGGAATAATCTGAAGTCATTGGAGTAATTCTGTTTTTTTTGCCGCCGTTTTATGTCTCCGGTTCTTGCAGCCTGATGCGGCCCTCAGGCGTGTGGAATCTTATGGCAACGCATCCTCCTGTCTTTGTATTCCCGCATCTCGGGGTTGTGGAGGCATTTTTCTGTCTTTTTCGGGCAGAACTGGTAATATACACATGATCCTGGAGGCCGGACTCCCTGAGGCTCAGTGAGTGGTAATGTACATGAGTCGGAAATTGATGTGATTCTGCGGGTGAACGGGTGAAGCGGCCTGTCAAGGACCCCTTTTCCTTCCTCTACGACCTGCCCGCCAAACATTATGGCAGTCCTGTCTCCTATCATATGAGCGAGTCCCTGGTCGTGGGTGATGAAGAGGAGAGCACATCCGAGCTTTTGCTGGAGGCTCTGCAGGAGGCGGACAATAGCCGCCTGGGTTGAAACGTCCAGCATTGAAGTAGGTTCATCACATATGATCAGGGCCGGTTCGAGCGCGATAGCCCGGGCAATAACGGCCCTCTGCAATTCCCCACCGCTGAGCTGGTGTGGGTATCGGGATGCCTGTTCCGGCTCAAGCCCTACAAGCCCCAGGAGCTTCTCCAGTTCTTCTCCAACTTGCCTTCCATGAGGCAATGCATCCGGATGGATGCGGAAGGGCTCGCATATGGAGTCAGCTACTTTCCATCTCGGGTTCAGTGCGCTTTCCGGTTGCTGGTGCACGATCTGGATTTTCCGCCGGATAAGGCGGAGTTTTTTTTCATTCAGCCCTGTCAGGTTTTGTCCTTCAAAGAATACTTCTCCGCTGGTCGGAGGGATGAGCAGGAGAAGCAGTCTCGATAGAGTGGATTTGCCGCACCCACTTTCTCCCACAAGGGCAAGGGTTTCTCCGGTATTTATCTGGATATCCACCCCATCAACAGCAATAATCCGGTTCTTCCCCGGGGGGTTGAATATCTTCGTTAGCCCTCTTCCTTCAATCATACAACCAGCACCTTACTGCTGACCCCTCTTGAAGAGTAATTAATGGCGGTTCAACTCTGCACCTTTCTATTGCGTAAGTGCAGCGAGATCTAAACCTGCAGCCTCCGTCATATTTGTCTGATTCTCTTGTCCTGCCAGATATGGGGTGAAGGCCGTTTTCCGGGAGCGAGAGTAGCATCCCTCTGGCATACGGGTGAAGGGGGCCGTTAAAAAAGCTCTCTTTTTCCCTGATCTCCATGATTCTTCCGGAATACATGACTGCGATCCTGTCAGCGAGACTTCGGGCAAATGACAGGTCATGTGTGATTACAAGCAGAGTTATTCCTTTCTCACGCAGAGCCCGGAGAAGAGCAGAGACAGACTGCCTGTTCATTATATCTATACCTTTTGTCGGCTCATCAGCTATGAGCACTTCCGGAAGACCTGCAATCCCCATAGCAACAAGCGACCTCTGAAGCATTCCGCCGCTGAATGAATAGGGGTAGGAGTCAATTCTTTCTTCTGGAGGAGTTATCCGGACGAATTGAAGAAGTTCAAGAACCTTTTTTCGAACTATAGATCTGTTCTTTTCTACATGGAGATATATAGGCTCCCCTATCTGGGCTCCGACCGTCATCGAAGGGTTCATTGCTCCAGCGGGATTCTGGGGAACCCAGGCAAGTTTGCTACCGCGTATCGTTTCAAGTTCTCTTTCAGAAAGTGTCAGAAGGTCAGTGCCACGATATCTTACAATTCCGGCAACTGTACAGTTTGCAGGTAGAAGTCCAAGAAGCGCGAGGCCCAATACTGATTTTCCGCTTCCGCTCTCCCCTATGACTGCAAGTGTCTCGGATTCTCTGATACTGATATCAACGCCGTCAACGGCACGGGTGACATTGCCTGACGCGAAAAAGTGCACATGCAGCTTCTGGGCCTCAAGAATCGTGTCCATAATCTCTTTTTTCCATTTTTTACTTAAATTTTGTTATGAAAATTATAGGGTGTATTTTTGTTATGAAAATTATAGGGTGTATGATATTACTATTTATATTCGTTTCTATATATTTTATGACAATTGAAAAATAAATTGCTAGATATTTAGACCCCTTGAAAGAAGATCAGTTTTTTAAAGACTATTAAACCTTATTTACTCAATTAAATATAGTGTCATTTCTTCTCCAATTAAAATACATGATCTAAGTGATCTATTTCAAATTTAAAGATTTTATATACTTCAATTAGCGTATTAAATTTTTTTTCTTTACTTTCATCAATTAATTTCGTAAGGAAGAAAGTGATAGTAGATGCTTTATTCAGAAATTAATAATAACTGTGAAGAAATAAAGATTCTATTTCATTTATTTATCCGTTTTAAAGATAATTATAGGCTATTTATTCAAAAAATCAGTTTTTAGAGTGTATTTTATTGAGGAATTTCGAAATACATGTCTATAGACCAAAATAAGCATTCTATATACTTATTTAGCGTTGGTTTGGAAGGACCCTAATTAAATTATTTATTTGGTTTTTTGGTTGTACATATTTAGGCTTTTTTATTAAATTGTTACATTTATAGTAATGAAAGGCAGGTATTTGTTTACAAGCGTCAACCCTCCGGTTGTAATGTATCTGGGCTTGTAACGCAAGGATGTCCCTCAGAAATTGTTTCACTCCCTATTTTATTAGATCTTGCTCCTGTTAATAGATTGATCCCGAAAAACTGCAAGGAGTATAAATGGCAAACTACTCCTGTAAAACTGCAGATTTAGGGAGGTTTAAAATGGCAAACTACTTTTTAATGATTGTGAGAATATCCAGAAACCAATCTATTCCGGTATCCATAAAGGTTTCAGAACTACATTTCCTGAAAAGAATCTCGATTGATATTTCAAATCGAGGTTCAAAGAAGTAATTTTGGATTTTTGGAATCAGCTCTGTACATTTCAGAGGAAAATTCCGTTTTACAAGTAAATCAAGTAAACTTGATTTTACTTACTACTAGAAACATATCAATATATATAAACATTCGCATATTAGAGAATACATAATTTAAAAAGAAGATAAATAAAACAAGTAAAAATGAAAAACTGATAATATTATAAAATGAAAAAAAACTCCGAAAATAAATTAATGACTTTGTTTGTTGCAAGATTAAGGCTGCAACAGCAAATATTTTCAATCCTTGATTTAATGGATCATGCTCCTGGATCTGAAATTATTTACCATGATGGCACAACATTTCTTCTTTTAACACAACGGCATGTCAGAAATAATGACTTAGAAAAAAGGGAATTTTTTACTATTTATTGATCTATATACCCTGAGTTCCCAAAGTTTAAGCGCATAAATCTAATTTAGGAATAGTTGAAATATGACTTCAAGTTTTCACTTTGCTAATGACTTTATAATTGCACTTCCCAATATCATTAATAACAATATGGGTTATAAGTGTTTGAAATTATATTTACACCATTCCTTAGCATCTCTTTGCTAATTTTCCTCTAGTTCAGATCAAGATTAATGTCTATGCTATCGATTATGATCTGGCTTATACCTCTTTTACAACGAGGACAAACATTGTTAAGAACTCAAATAACGAAGTTAATAAACAACTGATCTGGATCAAAGCTACTCATGACGCTGTAAACTTCATCTTCAGAAGGTACTGACTTGATTCTCATAAATTTTCGTAATTTTTTCTTATCGTCCAATTCTCTAACTACATAGGAAATTTCAAGGCAAAAATACATGCTTAAAATAACGATTTTCAGGGAAGGAATTGATTTTTCAAGAGGCAGTATTTCGTATTGTGCAAGAATTTGCCTGGAAGATCGCAAATCAAAAATGTTTAATATCTCGGAAGGCAGTTTCCATTTGTAATCTTCGTGTGTTGGTATAAGCGGAGGTTTCATAAAAATCACCATCGGAGGAGAGTACAAACTCTGAAATAAATTTTACGATTTTATACGACAGAAAATAGAATTTTAGACAAAAATAGAATGTATTTTTTAAGGAAAACGAAATTTAATATCCTTTTTGGATAATAAAATATTTATATTACTTATTATTCTATAGGATTTTTTAGGTCCCTCAAGTATATTAACACCTTTTTTTATAAATATATTAATAGTAAGGAGGCAGCATGACTCTACAGATTGATTGGGAGACAGCATGGGCTGAAGGCATAAGTGAAATGAACCGGCTTTCCAGCACAGGGTACTGGAACCGGAGGGCAGACGATTATTCTGATATGGTGCTGGCAAGCGACTGCAACCATGGACGTAATATCCTCCGTCTGTTTGAACGGGAAGGGCTTCTGGAAAAAGAGTGGCATGTTCTCGATATTGCGTCAGGGCCGGGAGCAATAACTGTCCCTTTTGCAGAGAGAGTGGAAAGGGTGACTGCAGTCGAGCCTGCTGAGAGGATGGCAGCGGCTCTGATGTCGTATGCAGAGGGCAGAAATCTTGACAACATCGACTTAATACCTCAGACCTGGCAGGATGTAGATACAGCAGCATACGCGAAAAACTATGACCTGGTCATTTGCTGCCATGCACTCTGGCAGTTTCCGGATGTCCTCCATCAGGTACGGCGTATGGAGGAAGTTTCCAGGGGCTACTGCTGTCTTGCCCACGGTTTCGAAGCACCGGCTGAGACGGGCAAATTGATGGAAACTCTGGGGATTAATGAAGGTGACTTTGACCAGTTCATCACAATATTCAACCTTCTCAATGATGCCGGAGTTCACCCAAATGTTGATGTGATCGATTATACCCTCAACAGGTCTGTTGCCTCAGCAGTTGCTTCTACCAGCAAGCTTGTGGAAAAGTACAGGCCACTGAGTGACAGTGACCGTATATTTATTCAGGAGTATATGCAGAAACGTTCTAAGAATGGCATTTATATGGTTAACGGCAGGATGGGGGTGCTCTGGTGGGAAGTAGCATGACGGACAACTCTCTTATATCTGACATTGACTGGATCAGATTATGGGAAGACAGCTATGATGCTCGTTCCGGAATAATGCGCAGGGACTACGTGCTCGATGACTGGAGTGAACGGGCAGAAGATTACTCGGAATCCAGGAAGACAAACCAGTACGAGTTCGGCGAGTCGGTATACGAAACACTCAAACGCCATGGAGTCGTTTCTCCTCATGCTCGGGTCCTTGAAGTCGGCTCAGGTCCAGGGACCTTTGTCATACCCTTTGCCCGGCGAGTTGACTATGTGACCGCGGTTGAACCTGCAGAGGGCATGATCCGCATGATCCATCAGAACGCTGCAGAAGCTGGAGTGAAAAACTATGATATAATTCCGAAGCTCTGGCAGGATGTAAACATCACAGAGTTACGGGGACAGTACGACCTCACCATCACTTCAACGGTTATCTGGATGTTTCGCGATATCATGGCACAGGTCCGCAGGATGGAAGAAGTAACAGGTGGTTACTGCTGCGTTGTCGGAGGTTTAGGCACCGGGCAGACCTTTGAAGCCGAACTCTGGAAGGAGATTATGGGAGATACCCCTCGCCCGCAGTATCCAGAATACCCCCTGATATATAACCTGCTCTACATGCAGGGCAGGGTGCCTCAGGTGAGAATCATCGATTATACAAGCATGAGAACCCCTGAAAATATGCTCAGGATGTACAGGGTTTTCTACTCGATATATACTGAAATCACTCCTGAAGTTGAAGAAACGATCCGAGAAGCTCTGTACAGAGATTCCGGCGAAGGGCCTTGCGTCAGAAAATACCGGTCTGCTGTGGTCTGGTGGGATCCTGCTGTCCGAAGGAAAGAGCTGAAAGGAATCGTCTGAAAAATTGCCAGAATCCCTGTGTAAGAAACGGAAGCTGGCGTATTAATTGCAGGACAAAATTTGATTTAAGGATAATTCCAGGAGAAGATGATCTGAAGATGTTTTCTCCTGAACATTTCTTCTCGTACGGCATAGCTAAAAAACGGGCTCATTTTTATTTCAAAATCAATCCGTTATTCCGTAATGTTCCCAGGCTTCCTTTATATTCATGGAACGCATCCCCAGTTTTTTTGCAGGGAGGATCTCATTTTCATATGAGTCTCCGATAGACATCACGCACTCTGGCTCCAGTTCAAGGCCCATCCTTTTAAGGGCTGTCATAAAAAGCCTGAGGTCAGGTTTCTTATATCCCACATCAGACGAGAAAATAACAAAATCAAAGTAGTCATAAAGCCCCAGGAACCTGAGTTCCAGTTCGGAGAAGACCCTCTGCCCGTTGGAGACTATGCACTTGGGGATGTTTATGCAGTGCTCTATTAGCTTTATGCTCTGAGGGAAGGGGCGAAGTTTCCGGATAGAAGCCGCCCGAAAGACTCTTGATGTTTCAATTCCGAGGATTTTCTCGTCGATTTTCCATATTGCATTTTCCATGCAGATCTCGGCAAAGATTTCCTCAACCCTTACTTCGGGGTATATCTCTTTTGAGTCCTCCATCCTTTCTTTTACCTTAAACATGTATGTATCCCACAGTTTTTCAGGCTTTATTTTTACCCCATGGTAGGCAAGCCATGCGCTTACAGTATCATAAGTCTCTATCGTGTGTTCGTCAGTGTGGATATCGATGAGCGTCTGGTAGCAGTCAAAAATAAGACCCTTTATGTGGAAGTTCTCAAATGTATCTTCTCTTGCCATCATGGGATCCGTGGGGACGATTGTGCACTCGTCTGTTTCCAATTCATTCTTCCTTGAAATATTCTTACCTCCCATATCCCCTTAATTATTTCTTCAATCCCCTTAATTTTACCCCCATTGCCTGCCTTGGTTCTCCATATTTTTCTTAATTTCCTCTATTTATTGCATTTAAGCATTCGCATGCTTCTTTTATCAGATAATTCCTGTAATCTCCCTGGTGAAGCCTTGCCGAACGGAGCAGCCCTATACTCATGAAAAATGGCAAAATTCTGGTAATGTTGTAAAAGTCCTTTTCACCGCGGCTGTACTCCCAGAGGAAGTTCCCTATATACGGTTCTGCTTTCCATCCTCCTCCTTTGCGTAATTCAAACTCATTTTTAAGTTCTGCGCTAAGGACTCCGAGGTCTCTTACCGGGTGTGCCTCAAACCATGAACTCTCAAAATCAATGGCATAGGGCTTCCCTTTGCAAAAGATATAATTTGAAGGAGTTACATCCCTGTGGACCATACAGCCATACTCACGGTCGAGCCAGGAGCTGTACCACCATTCCCCAAGGAGCTTATTGAAGGTCTCCCTCGTGCTATGGTCAAGTTTAAGGTGATCCAGTACTCCATGATAGTTTCTGAACTCGTTTTCTTTATTGTAGGAAGACTGCGTATTATCATGCAGCTTCCTGAGCATGTGAGCCACTGCAGCAAGTTTCTCATACAGGTCCTCTTCGTTTTTAAGGTACCAGCCAAGAGATTTCCCAGGTATATAATCGGTTACAAGGACACAGTTAAAGTCTTTTCTAACTGCAAGGGGCTTTGAGACGTCTATTATAGAAGCTGCCTTTTTCAAGTTCCAGTATTCGTTCATCATTCCTTTGTAGGGGTTGTAAGCTTTCAGCTTCCCTGTTGGTTCGGCAAAAAACTTTGCAATTACGCTGAAGTGTTCTCCTTTGAATTTATACCTGCAGACTGTGTGAGAGGAATTGTACTTTAAAACATCCACACGGCACTTTTTATCGCGAATACGGTGCCCTACAACTTCTTCAACAAGCCAGTCCCTGAATGGGTCTCCAGGATATAAGGTATTAACATGGAGCTTTGCCACTTCAAATTACCCCCATTTTTCCAGAATAACCTCAACAATGCTTTGCCTTACAATTATATTCTTTACTTAGACGTCTATTCCTCTTAGATATTTTTAGCATGAAAGTGCTTCCAGGTACTTTCATTTTTTGTGCCTGTTATTCGAAGAATTTCATATGCGTTTTACTTAGATATCTATTCCTCCAACTTAATTAAACTGCTAACCCCTCTGATTTAACAGTATTGCAGTGAAATATATGTCATGATACTCAGGCAGGTAATGGAATCAGACTTTTACATCAGACATTTCATGAAATTTAGAAATACATGAAACCCGACTATCACAAAAGCTAGTGTTGTAGCAATTTAATTACTGAGCATTAATATTTAGACAATACTTTATTCATATTCTCTTTTTTAATTCTGAAGACTCAAAACTAAATTTTCTAGACCCTAGTGTCTTGACCACTTAATTATTTCATATAATACTTTGACATTTTCTCATCTGCCTTCTTCCTCGTAAACTTCCACTCAATTTTCCTTTTATGTTCATCTCTTCTCTTTGTCCATGAATCCACTTCATGTTTAAGTGTCTCCATGTCCCCAATCCTTCTTCCCCTACATTCTATATCCATCACATTAATCTCTATATTTTGCTGGTTTGACAGAAGGAGGATATACGCTCGGGTTAACTTCTTGCACTTTTATTACATTTTCTCACAAAGTCAAGAAGGAAATTTACCTCAGCATCTTCAAGTTTAATCCGTAGCATGAAGATATAAAGAGATTCAAAGTTTATAAATATATACAAAAATTAAATGGTTAAGACACTAGTTTTACGCTTGTTTGAAGTTTTACGCAGAAAGATTTATGACTTACACACTTGATATGTAAAATCAGACACATGCGGGCTCGTCAACATTATTTGAGTTTATACAGTTAAGTCACTTCCGCTTGTGGTTTTCAATTCAACTGCGTAAGTCCTAAAATAGAAAGAATTTACCTTTCACGTATCTTATAAGTCTCAGGCTGCACTTTACTGCCCTCTCCAGGACTTTTGAGTTTTTTTGGTAAATTAACGTCTGATCCTGGATACGAGATATAATCCGAACAATCCGTATATTAAACTAAAACCCGGAATATTGTTTGTCTTTTCTTCGTTTGTTTGCTGGTTTGTTCCAGTTTGTTGATTTCTATTATTTTCAATTTCTGATGTATTGGCTTCAGGTATCAAATCCTCACGGGGAACTTCCCCTTTCTCAAATACCAGAGGCACTTCTTTGATATTTTTTGTTTGTGCTTGTTGATCAAACATCCAATAAATGTAATCCATCAATGGTTTGTCGACTTCTCTCTCAACAGTCACTACCAGGCATCCATTGATATTGGCGCCATACGATACAACCGGACCATTTGGATATATATAATCTGAGATGTTATACTGAGGGTTATCCCTCACTTCAATGCCTATATCAACCAAAATATCAAACCATTCTCTTCTTTGGTCTGTATTTTCAAAGGAAGGCATTTTTCCATAGGCAGCAAGAATATCAGGAGAATTTTTTAATTCTTCAAAGGTTCCCGGACCGAAATTAAGCTCCTGCTCAATCACTTCTTCCTGTGCGCTCACCGGCACAAATGCCATACTCATCAGCATAATTGTGGCAAGCAGTACACTTAATACAAATTTCTGCCTTGTTATCATATTTCTACCTCGTGATTTATTCTCTAGGCAGGATCAAGCAAGCTTTAAATATTAGCAGAGCTATCATTTCCTCGCCTCAGGGCACATGAAGTTCAAATATGCTCTAGAAGGTTCGTTTGAACTTCACATTCAAAAATCTCTCTTAATCTTCTCCTATACATTTATTACGGTGATGAATCATTCATCAGTCTGATTAACATTCATTAAACCAATACTCTTTTTCATCAAAAATAACGACATTTCAGAGCTCTAACTGATGTCTGGAATTCGACCCATTTTTAACAATCAATCTGGAGACTCTTTTCTTCACTAATCCATAAAATTAATAAAAAGATAGCAACATACGTGCCCCAACAAAGGAAAAAAATATATTACGTAAAACAATTTAATAAGAACATAAGGAAAAAAATATGTAGATGCGGCGGCATGAAATGAACAGCTTCGAAATTTATAAAAAAAGGAGAGATGACGTTCAGACAATATATAGATCAAGACTTCTAACAGAGATACTTCTATCATTAAACGAGGATAGCAGGAAGCTTTCTCAGCTGCGTGAAATTACTGGTAGTACATCTCAGGCACTAATTCCAAAGCTCAGGAAACTCGAAGCGGATCATCTGATAGAAACAAAAGGACATGAGTATTTCCTGACATCAGCAGGTAAAATTGTGGCTTCAGGAATAGCTGGCTCTTTTGTTACATTTTGGACGATTAATAAGTTTAAACATTTCTGGATAAGACATTACATCGAAGGAATTCCAAGTCCTTTGTTAAAAGAAATAGGATGCCTTTACGATTCTGAAGTCCTCGAGGATCGAGGCATGGAGATCCTTAACGTCTACAACAATAAGTTAAAAATGATTAAAGAAGCAGATCATATATACGGGATATCGTCCGTAGTAACCGAAGAATATGCCGATTCTATTTCTGAAAGGGTGAAAGAAGGAGTCCCTGTTGAGCTTATAGTTCCTCTTCATATTGCAGAAAAATTGAAGCAATCACTTTATCTGAAAAAAATAGAAGCACTGAAAAATTATGAAAACTTCAAGTTAATGGCCATGAATGAAGATATTAAAGTTGGGTTCATTGTTACGGATAAACGCCTGGCTTTAAGCCTGTACAAAAAAGAGGGCATTGAGTACGACATAAGCACAGGCCTGTTTAGTTCTGACTCGAAGGCCATCGAATGGGGAGAGAGACTTTTCTGGTATTGTAAAGGGAAAACAGCCCTCACAAAATTTCAGTGATTCGGAAATTTGTTAGAAAAACTCTGGGAAAGTTCCTTCAAACTGTTTCTGCCATTATCATTATTGGATCCTCATTGTCCCAATCTATTACTATAATAGCTGTGCTCCAGCGATACAACCTACATTCGGCAGGTCGACATTTAATTTTTCATAATTTTTGTTGATGCCGATTTTGAAATAATACATAGTATTTGTAGATAACATTTAGGTTTACATATGATCAATTAATAATATCTCATACTAAATTTATGAAAAAATGATCCAGTATTTATACATGTGGTGATAGTTGAGCCACATGTTAACCAACTTTCAATCTCATTTCTAGCCAGTGGTAGCATAAAACGACATCAGGAAAAATGTTCTGATTTTTAATGTCGACCTGCCGAATGTAGGGTAATCGCAACAGTACGCCGTCCGTTTCACTCGCTTCGCTTGCTCAAGAGGACTAATTTATGGACTTTAAGAGTGAACCGAATTTAACAGGACTAAGAGCCTATCCAAAAAGTTAGTAATGAATGTTGAAAAGTCACAATGGATCCATAATTTCAGAGTATCCGTTGCGGTTTTGCATGTCGAATATTGCAAAAGTTATAGCAGGCAACCACTTTTCGGATAGGCTCTAAGTGAGGGAGTTATCTTGAGATCTGATATGTAACGACAAAAATAATCAGAGATACCATCATCAGACCAAAAACAGTTTCTCCCATTACTAACGGTTGCATTAACGGTATTGATATGTCAGGCTGTATGTTTGGAAAACTGTATCCTGTAAAGGTAGTGAGACTAAAGTAAAGATAGTCAATCAGTTTAACTTCTCTCCCTTGAACAATTATACCATTTATCTTCCAGAAACAAAAAGCAAATAGAATAATACCAATCATAGAAGTAAAAATAGGATTCCAAATTTGGTCTCCATGCCCTGCTAAAACTTTTAGGATAAACCCGTCAAAAACTCTTGCCCTAATAATATTCTTAAAGCCACCCTTTGTAAGTAAAAGTTTTCGATAAGACTCATTTGCCCTATAATGAGCATGTTTTGCTTGAAGACTGTCACCGTTGGATGAATAAAAGTTATATAATTTTGTATATATTTCAAAGGAAGACTCATAAAGAAGTTCTTTTCTATGTGAAGATAGGAAAGTTTCAAATTCAAAAAAAGATTCTTTCTTATCGTCAAATAAGAAATCTTCATATGCAATAGCTATCATATAGTTTTTTAGTAATGGTATTTTGTCCCAAAGATGAATATTTTCTTTAGGCTTTTTATAAAATACCAAATCATCAAATTTTTCCTTAATTTCATAAGAAATTTCCCCTTTTTGATGTGCATCAACTAAATCTTTGTAAAAAATAACTTTGAAAATATTAAGTGCTTTACCATAACCGATATGCCTTATAATTTCTGCTTCATTTAAAGCATTCAATATAAAAGTGAAATCGCTTTCTAAGTACTCAATTTTACTGACGTCAAACATAATTTGTTTACTTAATATATATGGAAATGGTCTTTTAGTAGAGAGAGTATCTGCAACGAACTCGTTAATCTCTTTTTCATCAATTTCAGTAGAGTTAAAGAAAGTGGCATTTCTGAACGTCTTTGTTTCATCAACATATGAGCTAGATATATTTGAACCTATGAGCCGAGTCCCTTCTAAAATGGATTTAGAATCAAAAATAGTGCCTACTAAAGATGCCTGTCTTATATCAGCATAACTAAGATCTGCCCCACTAAGATCCGAACCAGCTAAATCAGATTTTGAAAGATTAGCATAAAATAAATTCGCTTCAATTAATTTACATCCTCTTAAGTTTGCATTTTCGAGAGTAGCATATTTCAAACTTGCTTTACTAAGATTCGTATCACTCAAGTCTGAATTTGTTAAATTAGCATACTCTAAATCAGCATTCTGAAAATTTACTGTAGTGAGACTATAATTTTCCAATCTTGCGAATATCAAGCATGCTCCCTTTAAATTAGTTCTGAAAAATTCTGCTCCCTGCAAATCAGCTCTTGGTAGATATGCATTTTCTAAATTTGCTTCTTTTAAATCTGAATCTTGTAAATTTGCGGAATTTAAGTTAGCTTTTTTTAAATTTGCTTTATAAAAAGATGAGCCCTTTAAATTAGCTAAAATTAAATTAATGCCACGTAAATCAGCAAAGTTAAAATTGACTTTAGAAAGGAAGACACCTATAATTTCATTCTCTTTTAAAAGATTTAGCTGCTCTTTAGAAGGTCTTTTTTCTTCGATTTCCTGATGCCAGAAGCAGTATTCACTTCCCTCTTCAACTTCAAAAGGACACATAAAGTTATAGTAAGCACCTTGAAACTTGTATTTGCATCTGGCCATTAAAATGTCTCCTATTTCTAAAATAATTGTAAAATCTATTTAAATTAATCTAAATAGGTACACTTAGAATCTATCCAAAAAGTTCTGTTGCTATGAGTGTTATCCACTACTCAACATTACCCTAAAATGTAGTTATTCTACTTTTCGGATAGGCTCTAAATAGATTATTTCCCCTATGTTCTGTTATATATGGGACACCCTGAGACGAATCCTAAAAAAGTCAGAAAAAAGATAAAGGCGATAAAAAAACTAAAAAAGTAAGCCTGAATTGTTTTCAGGCTTCATCATATCCTATTTCTTCTTTTGTAAGGTAACAGGCAGGGTCGTCTGCCCAGACATCTCCGTAAACGGCTTCGGCTCTTACTCTGAAGTTTCCGTTGCAGACATCGAACCATTTGCACTTTGCACAGCGGTCTCCGTGGGCCTGGATAAGGGGCTTTCTGTACTTGAGCCCTGCCATAAGTTCGTCACTCAGGTCAGTCCAGATCTCACTGAAAGGCCTTTCCCGCACATTTCCAAAGGAATGGTGTCTCCAGAACTGGTCGGCATGGACTGCCCCGTCCCAGGATATGCATCCGATACCTATTCCTGAGGAATTGCCCTGGTTCATGGAAAGAAGTTCATAAATCTCGGCCGCTCTATCCGGGTTTTCTTTCAGCATTTTAAGGTAAATATAGGGGCCGTCACAGTGGTTGTCCACTGTAAGGACTTCTGCAGGGAAGCCTTTTTCGTGCAGTTTTCTTGTCCTTTCCATAATCAGGTCCACAGCCTGCCTGGACTCTTCAAGGGAGAGGTCTTCGTCTACCATTTTCGAGCCCCTGCCTGCATAGACAAGGTGATAGAAGCAGATCCTCGGGATTTTTTCTATCTCAAGCAGGTCAAAGATTGCAGGGATATCCCTTACATTTTGCTTGTTGATCGTGAAGCGTAGCCCTACTTTTATACCTTCATCCTGGCAGTTGTGCAGTCCCCTGAGGGCTGCATCAAAAGCCCCGGACATGCCCCTGAATTTGTCATTTGTCTCCCTCATGCCGTCAAGAGAGATACCTACGTAAGAAAGCCCCACCTCCTTTAGCTTTTTCGCAAGAGGTCTGTCTATAAGGGTCCCGTTTGTTGAGATTACGGCTCTCATCCCTTTTTCCCGCGCGTAAGCTGCAAGTTCGGGGAGGTCTTTTCGCATAGTGGGCTCTCCCCCGGAGAATAGCATAACCGGAGAGCCAAAAGCTGCAAGGTCATCGATAAGGGCTTTTCCTTCTTCTGTTGAAAGCTCGTCTTTAAATTCAATGTCTTTTGCCTGGGCATAGCAGTGGACACATTTCAGGTTGCATCGGCGGGTCATATTCCATACTACAACCGGTTTTTTATCTTTTGAAAACTGCAACAGGTGAGAGGGCAGCCTCTTTGAGTCCCTTCCATAACGAAGAGCGTCAGAAGGCTCAACAGTTCCACAGTAAAGTTTTGAAATGCCTATCATATTGATCGTTAAAAATGAGATTGTTTTCTAAAATTTTAAGTTTTTTTTTCATAACAGCTCTTTCTTCATAGCCTTTATCAGGGCTTTAAAGGTGAACTCATCAGGGATTACGTTTACATTGACCCCGTGTTTTTTCAGGGTATTTCCAGTAGGGGTCCCAATTGCACCTACGAGAGTCCTGCTGAGGGTTTTTTTAACAGCCTCTACTGCTCCCAGCTTCTCTGCATGCCTCATAAAACCTTTAACCATCATAGAACTTGTAAAGGCAAAGGCGTCAACCTCTCCTGCAAGAGTACGTTCTATGAGTTTTTTCTGGGCTGCACCTTCAGGGATGGTGAGGGTATATACATGAGTCTCATAAACCGCTGCTCCGCACTTTTCAAGACCTTCGATTAAAACTTTTGCCCCAAAAGCGCTTCTTGCAAGATCCACTATTTTTCCTTTTACTTCGGGGCAGAGAGCTTCTACAATTCCTTCAGAGCTGTAGTCTGCGGGCATGAAGGAATTTTCAACCCCTATTTTTATAAGCTCTTTTTCCGTGTTGGGACCTATTGCCAGTACTTTGCTTTTTTTCAGGGCTGCGATGAAGTCCTCTTTTTCGGCATCAGAGAGTTTATCCACTGTGAAAGTTATCCCGTTTGCACTCGTGAAAACAACATAATCCGAAGTCCCGTCAATAACCCTCTGCACAAAAGGCTCGAATCCTTCGTCTTTCATGCCTTCAAGCTTTATCATTGGAGCATATATGGGCTCAAAGCCGTAATCTCTGGCAATTGCCTCGGACTTTTCGCGGTAACTTTCCGGCCTCATGATCGCAAGCACGGGAATTTTTTCTTCTGCCACCTTATCTCCTCCTTTCATTTCAATGGGTTAAAACTCCTCTCCAGTCAGCTGTTCTCCGAGAATATCGTGCAGGTTAACGACATCTCCTACAACCGTGATGGCAGGAGCTTTTACTTTTCTCTCTTCTGCCAGGTCAGCGATGTTTTCAAGGGTTCCAACTGTTACCCTCTGGTCAGGCCTTGTCCCTCTTTCTACAACTGCAACAGGGGTTTTAGGGTCCTTGCCGTACTTTATGAGCTCTTCAGTGTTCCACCTGAGCATTTTTACGCCCATAAAGATTATAATCGTTCCGTTAAATTTTGCCAGGGTCTTCCAGTCGAGTCCGCTCTCTTCCTTTGTGGGGTCTTCGTGGCCGGTTATGAAGGTCACCATCGAAGTGCTTTCCCTGTGGGTTACTGGAATTCCGGCATATGCGGGCACTGCGATTGCAGAGGTGATCCCTGGGACGACTTCGAACTCTATACCCTCAGCTACAAGCACCTCAGCTTCTTCTCCTCCCCTTCCAAAGATGTATGGGTCTCCTCCTTTCAGACGGACTACCATTTTGCCTTCTTTTGCTTTCTGCACAAGCACTTTGTTGATCTCGGACTGGGTCATGGTGTGCTTACCCGCATATTTTCCCACATCAATTTTTTCTGCAGTTTCCGGTATTGAGCCCAGAATTGCTTTTCCCGGAAGCTGGTCATAGATAATGACTTCAGCACTGTCAATAAGCCGGCGGGCTTTCAGGGTAAGGAGCTCAGGGTCACCTGGACCAGAACCCACAAGGTAAACTTTTCCGTAATTTCCTGACATATGACGACAGTTCCTTTTCTTTATAATTGCTGATAGGCTCTCTTCATTTATCCAGAGGGATGACAAACACCTGAATAGAGAAATTCCATAACAGGATAGTTTCTTCTGGGGGGAGCCATCTTCTTAGATGAGAGGTTTGACAGAAATGTAAATCTATAGGATTTAAAGAGCTTTTATAATAAATAGTATCCCATCTTTATTCAGTTTTATTATGTAATTTCTATATATTTGAGCCTATACTGCAATGCTCAAATTTTCTAAAATATGCCTGCTTGCAGTCCGGTTCTTTAAAATGAATTGCTAGAGTGAGTGGGAATCAATAAATACTCCTGATGTAATTAATGAATCCTTCATAATCAGCCAGCCCATCATAAACGAGTAGTCATCATAAACGAGTAGTCATCATAAACAGTATTTATTATAAATTCAATATTCATTATAAAAATCAGTGAGTTCATCATGCTTCGTATTATTTTTCTTGGCACTGGTGGGTCTCTTCCGACCCGCAACAGAAATCCATCTGCGGTGATTGTTAACCTCAAAGGGGAACTCCTTCTTTTTGACTGCGGAGAGGGCACCCAGCAGCAGATGATGCGGGCAAAAACAGGAATGATGAACCTGTCTTCTATTTTTATCAGCCATTTTCATGCTGACCATTTCCTTGGGATCCCTGGCCTTATTCAAACCATGTCCTTCCTGGGAAGAAAAGAGCCTCTAACGATCTATGGGCCTGAAGGGATACGAGAGTTTAGCGAATTTTTTAAGGTCCTCGGATATTGCAATCTTAAATACGAGGTAAGAGGTGTGGAACTGAGCCCCGGAGACACTGTGGAAGGGAAAGATTATGTAGTCCGGGCCCTGAAGACCGAGCACAGTACTCCCAGCCTGGGATATGCTCTTATTGAAAACCCCAGGCCTGGGCGTTTCAACAGGGAAAGGGCAGTAGAGCTTGGAATCCCTCCTGGTCCCCTTTTTTCCAAACTGCAGCAGGGTAATCCGGTGGAAGTGAACGGAAAGCTCATAAAGCCCGAAGAAGTTGTGGGAGCTCCGAGGCCTGGGAGGACAATCATATACTCCGGAGATACAAGGCCCTGTGAAGCAGTGCTTGAAGCCAGCAGGGAAGCCGACCTCTTAATTCATGACGGTAGTTTTGCCGATGAGATGGCAAACTGGGCGGAAGAGTCCATGCATTCGACAGCAGGCGAAGTTGCCGCTCTCGCAAAAGAAGCCGGAGTCAGGAAACTTGTCCTTACTCATATCAGCTCACGTTATTCTGATGATGTGGGGCCTATTCTGAATGATTCGAAAAAAGTATTTGAAGATGTTATTGTAGCTGAAGACCTGATGGAACTTGAGGTGCCTTATCGACCTGAATGAACTTTCTAAATATTGTAGGAAATATACATTATTTATTTTTTAAAAATGAAAAATTAATAAGTAGATTAAGCTTTTCTTCAGGAAATAAACATGCAGAAAGAACTTTTATCCAAACCAGGTATCAATGTAACCAGAATCAGGTATCAATGTAACCAGAAAGGTTTCAATGTAACCAGAAAGGTTTCAATGTAACCAGAATCAGGTATCAGGCTGTTCAAAGAATTGTCCAGTCCAGTTGTTCATCTTCGGCATTGTAGAGTGTAACTCTCATAGTCTTATCTTCGATTTCATAAATCGGTTTGATTCCAAGGTAAAATGTGTCTCCAGGGTTGATTTCAGTTTCCCCGTTAACCCTTCCGAAGTACACCCTTCCTTTTGTATCGTTTTCTTCAACTGTCACACCTTTCCAGGCCAGGTTCTTGATTACACTTATGACCCTGCATTCAAAGCGATCAGTTTCACGTATTTCATACATGGGAATCCCTTTTAAATTTTGTTTCGGGTATGATTGAGACTTTACTTAAATCTGGTTTCTGATAGAGAATAAGGATTTCTCTACATAAAACTATCCCAGAGTCTTCAACAGGAAAAAGTTTCTTTAATTTTTTAAAACCCTGTTTATAAACTACAATCCTGAAATAAAAAACTCCCAGACAGAATAAATTTGCCTGCGATATTAGACTGCACGAGAACAATTGTAAAATCTATCAAAAATAAAATAACGCTAAGAAAATGAACACTAACAAAATAATGTATAAGAGGGGTGCCTGAAATATTTAATATAAACCTGGAACGGTTAATAAAAAAGTGATGAGGCACTATCTCTTTTAGTCCACATACGTACAGATAGTTTATATATACAGGTGAGTCGGGTCCGGAGTAAAGTCCTGCCTGCTCAATTTAGCAAGGGCTTTTTCAAAGTCTTTACATGTAACAATTTCCCTGTCTTCAATAATCGCCTGATGGAGGGCGGTTTTAAGGATTTTCTCGACAATGTCCCTTCCAGAAAGCCCTTTAGCCTTCTTTGCAAGTGCCTGAAAATCACATTCTTCTACGTTCATAGGGAAGGTTTTCACATTTGACTCCAGTATTTGAACGATTTCTTCTTCCCCAGGAAGGACAAACTCGATCTCTTCTTCAAACCTGCTTCTTACTGCAGAGTCCAGGGAATTGACACGGTTTGTTGAACAGATAGTACAGACCCCTTCACGTTCAAAAATTCCGTCCATTTCTGTCAGAAGAGCATTTACGATTTCGCTTACGTCTCCTCTGAGTTCCTGGAACCTTCTGTCGAGGGCTATGGCATCAAGTTCGTCAATGAATATTATGCAGGGGGTCATCTCTTCTGCGCGGTCATAGAGCTGATGGATCTGGCGTGCCCCATCTCCTACATATTCTCCTATAAGCTGGGTGGACTTTACAGGAATTATCTGCACATCGGTCTTATTTGCCAGGGCTTTGGCAAGCATGGTTTTTCCTGTGCCTGAGGGCCCGAAGAACAGGATGTTTCTTGGTGCCCATTTCCCAAACCTTTCAGGCTCTTCAAGGAAACGTTCGATCAGCTTGCACTTCTGCTTTGCGAGTTTCTGCCCTATCACATCTTCGAATCTGACGTCGCATTTTATTTCTGAAGAGGCAGAAATTCCGCTCTCTTCTTCGGTTACAATAATCGATGTGGATTTTCCGATTATGGACTCTGCAGGTTCCACATCTATGATGCGGTATGCAAAGTCAGGGAACATCCTCTTATCAAAGAGATAGTCTCCTTTGCGGGCAACGTATCCGTCCCACTGTTCTCTTGCATAGAACTCAAAGACATCCCTGTTTTCAATAACCGGATACTCTTCCATCATGCCGCTCAGGGGGTATCCTTCAGGCTTCAGGATAAGAAGTTCAGATGTGGATTTTCCAAACTCATTTTTGTTCTCGCGAATCTTTTTCGCATTCACTCTTTGTGAGACTGGTCGCACTTTGTAATCAACTCGAATACTTTTCTATACCTAGAATACTTTTCTATACCTATAGTGACCTGTGGGGCTAATAAAATTAACCCATGATCCAAGCCCTTAATTCGATTGCGAAAGCCTTCTCCTGAATATGTAGCAAAGAGCTATGTTTAGTGAAAATTATTTTTTTCTGGATATTATTTATCCTTCTTTTTATATTTAATTCATTATTGAAGTTCAGGTAAGCATTATATATTCAGATGCTTAATTTACAGATGTACATCACAATGGATAATATGTAATGTAAAATATTTATAGGAGTATGGATAAAGAGCTTGCAGCTTAAAATTTGTTTGAACAAACGATGTACAGGCCTTGATGAGTTATCTATTATGAGTAATAGGGCTTTCATAACGAGTACTTTTTATGTCCTCGGGCCCATTCTATTAAACGTACGAATAAATTGATCAAAGTGAAAACTAATACATCAGGTCACTAATATAAATATTTTAATTATCAAATTAAAACTATTTTCTATAATAGTTTAAACTGGTAATTAATTATCGGTGTACTACCTGCTTAACATATTTCTATTGCAGTATATTGAGTAAGAATTTGAACAACATAAAAAGAACTTAAACATTAAGTAAGTTAGTTCCAGAGTATGATTTGTATGTTTACAATGGAGAATACGGAAGGTTTTGACCAGAAAACTCTTGATAAAATGAACGCTGAAGTCAAAAAGACTATGAGCAAGCACGACCCAAAGTCAAAAGATTATAAGAAAATATGCGAACAGGTCGAAGACCAGGTCTTCGACAAGTACTGTTCTGAAGTATTCAGACCATCTCTTAAACTTTAAATCTTGCCGCTGGATAAAACTTATCCCGGTAACTTTTTATTTTTTGTTCTGTTTTTTATTTCCTTTCAACCCATGTACTCAACTAATTATTTTTACTACTTCCAGGTCTGATATGCAACTATATCTTTACATTTTCCCAATACAGGAATATAAAAGAGGTTGTATAACAAGGCATTCAGTATTGAAATGCTCATTTTTCCATATATCCTAATTTTTGAGAACTTTCTTTCTATTGAGAACTTTTTTATATCGTGGATTCTTATCTTTAATTATGGCTTCTTGCAGTAAATATCGAATTCTGAATTTATTCTTAGTTGTGCTTTTGCTTGCTCCTGTAACAGGTGTAGCTTCCAGTGCGGGTAACATAACAGCAGCTAAATTCTTTAATACGTCTGTTAATTCCAGCACTGAAAACGATCTTTATACCGAATTAAGTTCGCAGATGAAACTCTATAATGAGAACTTTGACAAAGTGCCCTCACTTCTTCGAAGGCTGGTTGGAAGTGAGGAAATTGCTGGGAAAATTGAACTTAACAATGGTGAGATGCTCTACGTAACTTTACTTATGAGGAGTGGGAAAGTAGGAGATTTTTACAGGTATGACACTCCCAATAATCCTAATTCAAAGTTCGGTCCTTCAATAACCGTTGAGTCTGATGAAAAGACAATAAGAGAGATACTCGATTCAGATGATCGTTTGAGGAAAGCCGTAGAAAAAATGAATGAAGGGTCTTTCAACGTGAAAATAGATGGACTTTTCCGAAAAACAGTGCTCTGGAGCATAAAGCAGCTATATTCATAAGTCTGTAATGAGACCTTATGGACTTAATTCATGTAAAATAATAATCCGAAAAATAAATTCAATTAAACAAAATAAATTTGACTACTAAAAATTCTGGAGATCCCTCCCCTATTCTATAAAGAAAAAGGATGGGTTTCTTCCTTATTTTTCAGATTTTAGTCATGGGAGTCAGTGCTTTACCACTTCTCCGGGAACTGTGAATCTTCCTTTTCCCATTAGCACACCTATATTTATGCTTGTATTGATGCCTGTATGCACATCGTCTCCCATGATCACGCCGAGTTTTCTTCTGCCTGAGTCGATGATCCTGCCTTTCAGCATTACTTTTATGTTCTTCCCGTCATGGCGGAGATTTGCAACTTTCGTACCGGCTCCAAAATTACAGCGGCGTCCTATTACACTGTCTCCTGCGTAACTCAGGTGCCCTACATGAGTACCTTCCATGATAATTGTATTTTTTATCTCCACTGCATTTCCGATTCTGACCCTGTTGCCTATTGCTGTTGACGGGCGGATAAAACAGTTAGGTCCTATATCGCAGTTTTCTCCTATCACCACAGGCCCTTCGATATAAGCCCCGCTACGTATAAGAGAGCCCTTTCCGATTGCGACTTCTCCTTTAATAGTGACGTTTGGCTCAACAGTACCCTGGTAGCTGCCTTTCAGGATTTTTAACAGGTGCTCATTTGCTTTCAGGAGGTCCCAGGGGTAGCCTATATCAATCCAGATGTCTTTCAGGGGGCTGTAACCTACAGGCGCTCCGCTGTCTATTAGCATCTGGATGGAGTCTGTTATCTCAAGTTCGTTTCTCACGGAGGGTCTGGTTTTGTCAATGAAGCCGAAAATGGACTCCCTGAAAAGGTAAATGCCGGCATTTGCAAGGTTTGTTGGAGGGTTTTTTGGCTTTTCAATTATCCTGATTACTTTATTGTTCTCGGTTTCAAGCACTCCGAAATCCGAGGGGTTTTCCACTTCTTTTACGCAGATGACAGCTTCTTCTTTCCTTGAAAGCAAATCTTTTATGTCCTGCTGCCCGATGAGCATGTCTCCATTAAGTACCAGGAATGCTCCTTTAACGTGACCTCTGGCATAACCTATAGCATTTGCAGTCCCTAACTGCTCTTTCTGCTGCACGTACTCAATGCCCACACCCCATTTGCTTCCGTCACCGAAATGAGCTTTTATCTGCTCTTCGAGGTATCCAGTAATGAAAACAAAGCCCTCTATACCTGCTTCTACGGCTGAATTAAGGATATGCTCAAGTATCGGTTTATTTGCTACCGGAAGCATTACCTTAGGACAATCGGAGGTGAGCGGTTCCATCCTTGTGCCTTTGCCGGCAACAAGGACAACTGCTTTCATTTAAGCGCCTCCTTAACTATTTTTTCTGCCATCCCATAGATCCCATCCACATTTTCTCGGGCTTCAGCAGTAATCCGGACTTTTGCTTCCGTGCCCGAGGGGCGTACAAGCACCCAGCCGTCTTCAAGTTCCACGCGGATGCCGTCAATATCAAGGACTTTTCCAAGGGGCTCCAGCTTTGCTTTTGCCTTTTTCATAAATTCGGCTTTCTTTTCGTTTGCACAGGGTAGAGCGCCCCTCTTTGTGGCGTATACAGGAAGTTCTGCCCTTAGCTCGCTTAACTTCTTTTCCCCTACAATCTCAACAAGCTTTGCAGCTGCATATATCCCGTCCGGGCAGTAAGAGATCTTAGGGAAAATCCAGCTTCCTGAAGGCTCTCCACCGTAGACTGCCCCAAAACGCTTTATGCCCTCTGCAACATAAACGTCCCCGACTCTTGTCCTTATGATTTCCGAGCCTTCAAGATAATCGTCTACCATCATGGAGGTATCCACAGGCACGACAACGGACCCATTTTCGTCCCCGCATTCAAAACGCCCGAATATTGCAAGCAGTTCATCTCCGGAAACGAAATTGCCTTTTTCGTCTACTGCCATCATCCTGTCTGCATCCCCGTCATGAGCTATTCCAAGATCGGCACCGAATGCCACAACTGCCTTTTTAAGCAGTGAGAGGTTCTGCTCGTTAGGTTCAGGGTTTCTTGCCGGGAAATGTCCGTCAGGCTGGGAATTCAGGGTTATTATCTGACAGCCAAGTTCCCGCAGGAGATAAGGAGTGATTGTACTACCAGCTCCGCATCCACAGTCAAGAACCACACGCAGCTTTGAACTCCCTATAAGTCCTTCAATCATATCCATGTGGTCCCGGATGGCGTTTTTGTCTTCAGTGATTTTCCCTATAAAGTCCCAGCTAACTCGCGAAAAGTTTTCTTTTTCTATAGCTTCTTCAATTTCTTCCTGCTGGGCTGAGTCAAAAGCCATGCCGTCAGGGTTCCACAGTTTTATTCCCACATACTCTGAAGGGTTATGTGAAGCTGTAACCATTACTCCGCATTCGTATTTTCTGGCTACATATGCAAGGGTAGGAGTGCTTACCATTCCCACTTTAGTAACATCGCAGCCTGCTGCGGTTAGCCCGGCAACAAGAGCGTGCTCTATCATAGGTGCAGAAACTCTGGGATCTCTCCCGATAACCGCTGTTTTTTTCCGGCTTCCCAGCACAAGCCCTACCTGCAGTGCAAGTTCGGGCGTAACGTCCTTGTTGACTATACCTCTTATTCCTGAAGATCCGAAGAGTTTCATAAGTCCCACTCAATATTTCATGAAGTTAAGTTCTGTTCTGAAAGTTTATTTCTGCTTAATTAACTGGTTTAAAGTCCAAAATTGAAGTCTTTACTATATTATTCGACAGTGACACTCTTTGCAAGGTTACGGGGCCTGTCAATAGAACATTTTCTGGCAAGAGCAGTGTAGTAAGCAAGCAGTTGAAGCACGACAACACTCAAAAGAGGAGCCAGCAGTTCATCACTCTCTGGAACTCTAAGGACAATATCCGCATATTTTGCTATTTCCGTATCCTTGACACCGGCAACTGCTATTACAACAGCATCCCTAGCTTTTACTTCTTTTATATTGCTGAGCATCTTATCATAAGTCTGCCCTCTCGTGACAATCGTAACTACAGGAGTTCCATCATCAATCAGGGCGATAGGACCGTGTTTCAGTTCTCCGGCAGCAAAGCCTTCAGCATGCACGTATGAGATCTCTTTGAGTTTCAGTGCTCCCTCGAGTGCAATTGGATAACTCAGGTGCCTTCCAAGGAAGAAGTAGTTTTTTGCATGGGCAAAGTTCTCAGCACACTCTTTTATTATTTCTTTCTGGTTGAGAATCTGCTGGATCCCTCCGGGGACTTTCCTGAGTTCTGTAATGAAGCTTTTCACATAATCAGGACTTAGCTTGCCTCTTACAAGAGCGAACTTTACAGCGAGGAGATAAAGAAGGACAAGCTGGGTACTGAAAGTCTTCGTGGCAGCAACTCCTATCTCAGGCCCTGCCCGAGTATAGAGCACACTGTTTGCTTCTCTTGTTATCGTACTTCCCACAACATTTGTGATTGCAAGGGTGGGGCAATTGTAAGACATAATCTCCCGTACGGCTGCAAGTGTATCTGCGGTCTCTCCCGATTGAGTAATTGCAATGGCAAGGGTCCCCTCATGCATAACAGGGTTTCTATACCTGTACTCAGAACATATGTCAATGTCGCAGTGAATTCCTGCCAGCTGTTCAAACAGGTATTTCCCAAGCAAACCTGCGTGCCAGGAAGTCCCGCAGGCGAGAATCTGAACTCTTGAAAGTTTCTTTATCTTATCATCACTGAGGTTCAGTTCTTTTAAGTATATAGCCCCTTCAAGTTCTGAGACTTTGCCTGCCAGGGTGTTATGAATTGCACTGACCTGTTCATGAATCTCTTTTAGCATGAAATGTTCATAACCTGCTTTTTCTGCAGCCTCAAAGTCCCATTCTATTTTTTCTATCTTCTTTTCTTTGAGATTTCCTTTCTTATCAAATATCTGTATACTGTCAGGGGTCAGGACTGCTGTCTCAGAGTCACCCACAAAGATAACATCTCTGGTATAATTTAGAAAAGCAGTTACATCAGATGCAGCGAAATTTTCTCCTTTTCCAAGCCCTATAACCAGAGGGCTACCCTTACGGGCAAGCACAAGTTTTCCCTCTTCATCAGCAGAGATTATTGCAAGAGCATAGGACCCTTTAATTTCTTTTAAAGCCTCTCTAAGTCCTGTAAGGAGATCACATCGAGCTTTTTTTCCATCCGGGCTTCCATAGATGTGTTTGTGCAGAAGGTGTGCAATTACTTCGGTATCGGTTTCGGATTTGAATTTGTAACCTTCTCCAATGAGCCACTCTTTTAGTGTCATGTAATTTTCAATAATCCCATTATGCACCAGTGAGATTTTTTCGGGATTTCCTCCTGAGTTATGGGGGTGGGCATTTTCCTTGCTTGGACGACCGTGGGTTGCCCAGCGTGTGTGTCCTATCCCGATAGTCCCTCCGAGCTTCTTCGGAATTTCGGATTCGAGATTTACGATTTTTCCCACTGCTTTATATGTTTCAATACCGTTGTCAAGGACAGTAATCCCTGCTGAGTCATATCCTCTGTATTCGAGTTTTTTAAGAGATTCTATTATAACCGGAGCAGCAGCATTTCGCCCTGCATATCCTACTATTCCACACATTTTTTATCTCCTTTTAAAGAGCTTAGAGGACCACCGAGTCGCGGGACAGGTCTCTGTAAATGGTGTTTCCAGATTCTACCTGACAGTTGACAGAAATCATTACTCCGGCTTTCACGAGCACTCTGCCACCTATGCGGTTGTCGTCCCCAAGTATAGTGCCGAGCTTTGGGGCTTTGTGGATCCTGCTGTTAATGTTTATCTCTAGATTTTCCTTTTCCTCTGCAGTAAAACCGGGGCCAATGGTATTATTGCTTCCAATTATGGAGTTTGAAATCTGTCCATGGGAAGAAATCCTGCAGTCATTCATTATTATACTGTTCTGTATTTCGGTAAAGGACCTTATGGATACGTTGTCTCCTATCGTAGTGGAGGGCAAAATTACTACGTTAGGTCCTATATCACAGTTTTCCCCTATTACTACAGGACCTACAATATAAGTTCCTGAACGGATTCTTGTATTTTTTCCGATTGCAACCTTTCCGCTAATTATCACTCCTTCTTCAAGTTCTCCTTCTTTCTTCAGGTTTTTGGAGGAATTTAATACGATTGCATTTGCTTTCAGGAGGTCCCAGGCGTGAACTGCATCCAGCCACTTGGATTCAGTTGTGATTGAAGTAACCATTTTTCCCTCATCAATCATTAGCTGGAGAGTGTCAGTTATCGCATATTCTCCGTTTTCGGCTATGGAGGTTTTTTCAATGGTTTCAAAGACCTGTGGTGTAAATATATAAATTCCGGTGTTTACAAGACGGCTTAAGCCACCGGGTCTTTTTTCAAGAATTTGGGTGACTCTCTTCTTTTCTTTCAGTACCACTCCATAACCTGCAGTATCCTCCATTCTTACGGTTAGAAGGCTTGCATCACCTTCATAGTTGTTAAGGAGGTCGGCTATGGTTTTTGCTTCTACGAGGTTGTCCCCATTCAAAACGATGAATTCGGAGTCTTCGGGACTTATGAGTTTTTTTGCCTGTTCAATAGCGTGTGCTGTCCCGAGCTGGGCTTTTTGTTCTACATATGATATATTGACCCCAAAGCTCAGCCCATCTTCAAAATAGTTCATTATGCGCTCTTTTTCATATCCGATAACAAGGATGATATCTTTGATTCCATTTTTCTCAAGCGAAGATATGACATGTTCCAGAATAGGCCTGTTGGCTACAGGGAGCATCACTTTAGAACGAGTAAGTGTAAGAGGCCTGCAGCGCAGTCCTTCACCTGCTGCGAGGATAATAGCTTTCATAGAGTTAAAAAACATTTTTTTAGAATTTATACATTCCCTTCAAAGTCTGTTAAATAAATATATAAATTCAGGGTTATAACTAAAAAATATTCAAAAGAATTCTGTAGTATTAATACCCGCGAGTTTCTGGATCCATAAAAGAGAAAAATATATATAATAAGTGTAATTCTCCTATTTAAAAAATAAAATGAGTTTTAGTTTCTGTTTTAAATTGAAGAGCATTTTTATCTATGAATTTAAATGAGGTTCCTGAACTCAAGAAAAGTATTCTTCTAAGGAATGGTTGAAATATTATTTCAAGTTTTCACTTTACTAATGGCTCTATAATTGCACTTCCCAATATCATTAATGGCAATGTAGGATATAAGTCATTGAAATTAAATTTGCGCCATTCCTAAGAGGGAAGATGGTTCTTTATTTAGTTTATCCTGATAACAGTATGAATTTCTCTGATACTTTTTTTGCGTTGCAGACAAGACAGGTTCAACCCGCAAAGAATAGAATCGAAAATCAAAAGGTCCCAGCCGGATGTCCAAATAATATCAACCTGGTAATATCGCCAATTAATATGGGACAACCAAAAAATATCAACCTGGTAATATCGCCAATTAATATGGGACAACCACACTTCAAGGAAAAGTATAATATCCTAAAACGGCTTAATTTTAAAAGTTCAAAAACTGGATATGATAAAAATATTTTTTATATTTTTCAGTTGCTGAAGGCTTATAACATCCCAAAATATATCAATATTAAAAAACAATCTATTGAAAAGTTTCTCAAAAAATTTTGCGAAGTAACTGTTGTTACGGGGAGTGTGATCAATACCTGCAAAAAACTTTTTATTACAAAGTGCCTTGTGGACTCGATTACTCAAAGAACTTCTCTTGACAGAGAGTTACTTGATCAAATACTTACCGAACCTCTTGATCAACCGGAGGTGAAATAAATGCTTTTCTTTAGAGAAGCAGCCCGCAGAGTTTTTGCGCGGGAACTGAAAGACTCGAACCTTACGTCAAAGGATGAAAGCGACCAGTATGCTCCACAGTATCTCCTTACGCCGACAGGGGTGAAAGTAAACCGCATTTTCATTGTGGGAACACTTATCGAAATATTAAAACGGAGTTCCGGGAAGAAACTTTTCGGGAGCTTGCAACATTAGGGATCCGGATCTTTATAGAAAATCGTATGATCAAAGATGCATAATAATCAGATATTTTATGTTTTTTTGGTGATATTCTTTGATATCCTTCCGTTTAATTTATCCCTGATGTTTTCCTAATCTAATAGTGAGTAATATATCAGTGAGTAATACATCTTTGCAGGGAGTCTCATGCTTGATCCTATAATCTTACTTGGGCTTGTAGTTGCTGTGCTCGTTATGTCTCTTGTCGCAAGGGCACTCAGTTACTATTTTCGTCTCCCTTTTATCATTTTTCTGCTGATCGAAGGAATTATTGCCGGGCCCGAAGTCCTCAACCTGCTTGACCCTGCACTCTATATCGATGGGCTGAGCGCTATTGTGGCAATCTCAATATCCGTGATTGTTTTTGATGGTGGGCTCCATATTGACCTGAAACATATAAGGACGGTTCAGGAAAGTGTCCTCAAGCTGACAACAATAGGAGTCCTTGTGACCTTTCTGGGGACCACAGCCCTGACCATTATTTTGATAGATATCCCTCTTGAAATCGCAGCCCTATTCGGAGCACTCGTCGCTGCAACAGGACCCACTGTGATAACTCCTATTGTCAGAAATGTCCAGATTAGCCATAGGCTCGGTAAAATCCTTGAACTTGAGGGGGTGCTGAATGATGCTGCAAGTGTAATCCTTGCGGCTATGGTTTTCGAATGGGTTGCATCAGAACTTTCCGGGATTGATGCTCTAATCTTTATTTTTTACAGGGTAGGGATAGGAATTGCGCTGGGGTCTTTGAGCGGGTTTACCCTCAGGTGGTTATTCACCAGGAAGATAGCGTTCAGTAAACAGACTGTAAGGCTGGTTTCCCTGACTGCGGTATTTGCCTGTTTCGTCATTTCGGAATACCTGGGTAATGAGTCAGGAATCCTGGCGGTAGCTATCTTCGGGATCATACTCGGGACTTCGGAGTTCGCTTATAAGGAGACTATCAAGGAGTTCAAAGGCGATATCGTCACTATGCTGCTCTCTTTTATTTTTATCCTGCTTGCGGCAATGCTTGAATTTGAAGATATCCAGAGAATAGGGGTAAACGGGATAGTCCTTGTATTGCTTCTCGTATTTGTTATCCGTCCGCTGGCGGTTTTCATCTCCATGAGGAACTCGCAGGTCCGCACGAACGAGAAACTTTTTCTGTCCTTTATCGGGCCCAGGGGTGTTGTCCCGACTTCGGTTGCGACTTATTTTGCAATCAAACTCGAATCTATGGGAATTCAGGGTGGGCAGAGTCTTGTAGGGCTTGTTTTTCTTACGGTTATTATCACGGTCTTTTTGAGTGGAAGCCTATCAAAAAAAGTGGCAGAAATGCTGGAGGTAATCCCTATGGAAATTCTTATTATTGGTGGAGGAACGGTAGGTAGAATCCTTGCCGAACGTTTTGACAGAAGAGGAGAAAATGTAATTGTCGTGGATATTTCAGAGAGCAACTGCAAGAAATGTATGGAACTCGGGATCCGGACAATCCAGGGCGATGCAGTAGATGTAAATATCATGAAAAAGGCAGGAATCGAGCATGCCAAATATGTGGTTACAACAATCAATAAGGATGATACCAACCTTCTCGTCTGCCAGATTGCTAAAACCTGTTTCGGATTCAGGGGTGATCAGCTGGTAGCCAGGGTAAATGAGATAGAAAACCTTCAGGCTTTCTGGAATCTGGGAATACGCGCTATTAGCCCATCAATGACCACTGCAGTGATGCTTGATAATATGATCGGAAGGCCTCATCTGTTTTCTATGTGCGAAGTAGGAGGCGAAGGGGAAATAATGGAAGTCAAGGTCACGAATCCCAGGGCGGTTGGAAGAGCCATCAAGGATATCCAGTTCCCTGAAAAAAGTCTCCTTGTTATGGTTCAGCGGGGAAGTGATTCTATCATCGCTAACGGAAGTCTTGTGCTTGAATATGAAGATATAGTAACCATCATTGGGGAAGGAGATGCAGCCAAGCAGACTGCCAGCATACTTTATAAGTAATTTCGATTAATATGTGAGATCTCCTCTGCCGGGCAAGTAAATCCGGCATAAACCTGTAAAATAAAACTAAATCTGTAAATCCAGTAGTTCACTAATTTTTTACTTTTCCTTAAACGATGTTTTCCGATACCTATATATACTATGAAAACGCCGCCGTATGTCTCTTTTCACATCTAAATCTAGATATGGTTCAAAAATCGAATTAAGGTCAAAAGAATGTATTGATGCTGTGTTACAACCCCTCAAAGATCATGTAACTATCAAGATCAATGGTTCCCTCACATGTGAAAACATCCTTCGTACTGTTCTGAATTTGGCAGTCAACAAACATTCTGTCCACTTAGGAATAGTTGAAATATGACTTCAAGTTTTCACTTTGCTAATGACTCTATTATTGCACTTCCCAATATCATTAATGACAACATGGGGTATAAGTGTTTGAAATTAAATTTTCACCATTCCTTAGTCTCTAGACAGTATAAAAATGTTTCTTGCGAAACATCTCTACGCTACCATCTTAACAAACTAAAAATGGAAGAACTGATAATATCCAATGAAAAGATTCTCCTTCAAAATCCTCTAAAAACCCTAAAAACCGGTAAGAGTTATGAATTCGCTATTGATCTCACCGACGATCCTTATTATGGAAAAATAGATCCATCTAATAAGAAATATGTAATAAGAGGGCAAGCTAAAAAGTCAACAAACTCTTTTTACTCATATATCTCACTCTACATTACGGACAAGAATGAAAGGTTTACTATATCTGTTCTTCCTGTAGAGAAGGACAAATCACTTGTTGAATACCTAACTTATTTAGCATGAAAGTGCTTCCAGGTACTTTCATTTTTTGTGCCTGTTATTCGAAGAATTTCATATGCGTTTTTCACTTAATTCGATCAAAATGGATAATTGTATATAGTTCTAAAACGATTATTTGAATAGGGAAATTTAAACCAGAGCTGATAAGCGGTTTGAAGCATATTTTTTGGAAATTGTTTTATAGGGCCGTTCTTGCCTGAGCACGTTAAGCATTTCTTTGAAAACATTATAATAAATGTTACTATGTTTCTTTCCGTTTTGTTTTTGCTCAGTCTCGGACAAAGCTTCTCTGCAAAAATCCGGAAATCTAACACAATTCAGAAGTGTAAAGATTTGGATTAAGGTGTGAAATTACTGAGTCGGGGCAAAAATCTGGGAAAATAAATTGCTCGATATAATATAAACAGGCTAAAAATGAGGAATTGAATGAGTGCAAACGCGGAGAGCTTGAAACTTTTTGTAGACTCAGCACATGGTTTTGTGAAGTTCCTCTTGAAAAGGAAGGCGGCACGATGAAAGAATACTGTAATATCTGTGGTCGGGAACTGCTTGAAGATGTGCTAGTCGTAGATACCAGTCTCGATATGAAACCGATCCCGTTTAAGGACGTTCAAGGTGATAAATCTGATCTGATATGCGTTGAGTGTGCAATTGATTCTGTTGAAAACCCGCCTTTTGTGTGTACAAGGTGCGGACAAACAATTGAGTTTAATGAAAAATTATATATTTTCAGGGAAGCAACCACAAAACCCGGTGGTCCAAAAGAAAATTCCAAGGTAACATATCTCGGAGACATATATATCTGTGGCACATGTTTCGATGAGACCATGAAGCCTGAATAAGAAATGGAAGAACTTTGAAGAATACGGGGTTCAAGGCACTCCCACCTTCAAGTTTTTCTGTCACGGAAGAGCTGTTTGAGAACAGATAAGTCGGATCTATCCTGCTATACTGAAGAATGCTGTCCGGGATATGATAGAGCACGGAGAAGAATGCATAAGAAAAAGCACTCCGGTAGGACAGGATATCAAAGGATACGTATAATATGCAGGTAATGTCCGATATGACCTGTTCTTTCATTTAGCATGAAAGTGCTTTCCAGCACTTTCATTTCTTTGTGCCTGTTATTCGAAGAATTTCATATGCGTTTTTTATTTTCTTTTTTCTTTCCTTTTTCTCTGTATATTTCTTTTTTTACCAGTCCGTACTCGTCAAAAGTGGTATGGATAGTGCTGAGGATGCTGAAGACAGTACTCATGGTTGTGGATACGTAAATAGCAATCATGATTGAGATCTGGTACTTGATTGCGAGCATTGGACTTGCACCTTCGAGGATTTGCCCTGTCATCATTCCTGGAAGGAATACAATTCCTGTAGTTGCAATATTGGCGAGGGTAGGCCTGAGTGCGGAGCGAAGACATTTTCGAATATAAGGCATAAGGGCTTCATACATGCTTGCCCCGAGAGAAAGGTTGTAAATGTATCTGTTTTCGTTTCTGCGGATATCTTCGTAAAATACCCCCATTCCGACAATGTTACCTTTGAGTGAATTCCCGAGAATCATACCGCCTATAGGGATCAGGTAGCGGGCTTCCAGCAGGTTTCCAAGGTCAAGCACGAATTTGTTGAAGTACATAAGTACGCTTAAGTTTGCTGCTATGAAGGAAAGTATAACTGGCAGTAGCAGTTTTTCCATTTTAAGCTCTATGTTGCGTATGGTTGAGTAACTGGCAATTATAACCATTCCCAGAACCCATGCCATGTTCAGAGCTCCATTGTTCAAATCAAAGACATAGGTTAAAAACACGCCTACCAGAACGAGCTGTACCGTCATGCGAGCAACTGCATCTATGGTTGTCCAGGAAATATGGAGTTTAATCCTGTAGCTGATTGCCAGAGGAATCACAAGCAGAAAAAAGCAGAGCATCAAGGAAGGTATTGATATATCAGGGCTTGTCATCTTATAACACCCCTTTTTATTTTTGTGCCTTTATTCTTATTATTCTTCCTGTTTAGCCATCTACATCCTTTTTAAGGACCAAATAGTTTAAATTCTTAGGGAAAGATCTTACATTTTGGAATTGACTCCGTTTTTTCCTTATTCTTCAATCGGATCCGTTTTTCCTATTTCTATAATTTCCACTTCTTCCCTTTCCCATTCGCGGTCATGAGATATTATGACAAGTGTCCAGTCTCCATGTTTAAGAAAGTTGTCAGCAACCTTTTTCTTAAGACCAGAATCGAGAGATGAGGTTGCTTCATCGAGAAGGAAAACATCTCTTCCAAGCAGCAGTGCTATCAAAATTCCTATTCTCTGCTTTTCTCCCCCTGATAGATTTTCAAAGTTTTTTTCGAGTATATCTTCTTCCAGTTCGAGCTCGCCCATAAACATATGCAGCTTTTCAGGGTCCATTTTTTTTCTATTTGGTCTGTAAGCGTGAACTTCCTCCAGAAGGGCCTTTACTGGTCCTTCTCCCAGATCCGTATTCTGGGAGACGTAGGCTACCTCTTTTCTGACCTGCCAGGATAGCTGAGGGTTTAAGAGCTTACCCCTGTAATAAAGCGAGCCTTCTGAAATCTTTTCAAACCCAAGAAGTGTTTTGAACAGGGTTGACTTGCCGACTCCTGATTTTCCTTTCATCAGGATCTTTTTTCCTTTCGGGATATTAAGAGAAAAATTAGAAAGCACTTTTTTGCTCCCAAAGCTTACGCCGACATTTTCATATCTTATAATCTCATCCTGCATTATTTTTCCCTGACTCTATTACACTGACTCTATTGATCTTTATTAATACATATCTAATTTAATGCATCCCTAATATGTTTTCCTGCAGGTTTTTGTTTGCTTTTCTCGCATCCTTGAAGAGAAAGATATCTAGTGTAGTGTCAGCATTAAAATGTCGTATATAATCGATTATAATGATTCAAAATCGTATAATCATTGATGCCTGACACGACACTAGAATCTGCAAAAACAGAAACTAAAACTAAAAAAGGAATTAAAAGAGGCATAATCACATTATTTTCAGAAATTTTGAAATCACTCCAATGAGAAAATCATTTAAATTTGCTTTTTTTATTTAGGATTGGTAAAAATTTAATTTCAAACACTTATAAACCATATTGTCATTAATGATATTGGGAAGTGCAATTATAGAGCCATTAGCAAAGTGAAAAACTTGAAGTCATATTTCAACTATTCCTTAGCATGAAAGTGCTTTCAGGTACTTTCATGCTAAATAAAACAAAGAATTTTATTGCCCCTCGATCAATACATAATAAGGGTAAAAAGCTCAGAAAAGGACTCGAAAAAATGTTTAAGCAGAGATTTGTGCTGGACACCACAGCACTTACGGATCTGCAGACCAGGGAGGTTATGGATTATACTTCCCTCTGTGAAGGGATGAAGGCAATACTTGACCTTATAGCCGATGCCCGCCTGCAGTTCGGGATCAGCTGTTACATTCCCTATCCATCGGTGTACAGGGAGATGTACGAATTTGCAAGCCGTAATGGCTGTGATAGGGAAGTAGTGGCAAAGATAGATACCTGGCTTGTAAAAAAATCTCCTGACCGCTATAAAGTGGATGTAACCTCACAGATCTTCCACGAATACATATCTTACATGAGAGAGAGGATTAACCGTGGAATGGGGGTTGCAGAAGATGCAATTTGGGAGGCTGCAACCGAATGCCTCTTTATGGAAAATCCACAAAACAGGGAAAAAGAGTACAGAGAAGAGGTTGAAAGAGAGGTTATTGGGGGAATAATCGGTAAATTCAGGAACAAGTACAGGGCAGCTCTAAGATATGGGATTCTTGACAGTGCACCAGATATTGACGTCCTGATCCTTGCCAAAGAACTTGATGCAGCTGTTATTGCAAGTGACTACGGAATTGAAAAATGGGCAGAGCAGCTTGGGGTCCGCTTTGTGCCTGCAAATACCTTCCCTATGATGATTAAAGAGTATCTCAGGCGTGGCCCTGAAGGTAGAAAAGAACAGGAGTAAGAGGATAAAAAGAGAAAAGGTCATTCAGAAAGTAGACTCCATTTAACAGGCTACAACAGGACCATTAAGGCGCTGATAGGTTCAGGTCTGACTGTTCGACTCAGGTGTTAATTAGCCTGAGGGACTTTTCTGACCATATCTTGACCTCGTTAACCACTCTCGTCATTAATATAGAGAAAGGCATGCTTTTTGCAGAGGGGTAGAAAGAAAATTCAAAGGAGGAAGGGTTCTAAGCCCTATGCAACTAATGTATCAGACAGGATAGAGGCAATAATCAGACAGGCTTAGGATAGAGTTTTTTAAACTTATACAGTTCATACCCCGGCAATGAAAGCTATCAGGGCAAAGAACATGGCTATTTTAAACATTTTAGAGGATTTCGTCGGGTTATTCTGCACGAAAAGCTGTATAATAGCTGCAAGAAACCCGAGATCTGCCAGAAAGACAAGGTAAAGGTAGCGAAATCCCAGAATTGACATGAAATAAGGGAGAGGACTTAAAAGTACAGCAAGAAAACCTATTAGCACTGCGAGATACCCTGCCTTTTTTGCACCTACCCTCAGTGGAAGAGTCTCTGCTCCTTCTAAACTGTCCCCTCCCATATCCTCAATATCCTTTACAATTTCCCGGGCTGTAATGGCAAGAGCTGCAAGCAGGAAAAGCACGGAGAGAGCCTCGATTCCTTCAGGCCCGAAAACCGAAGCTCCAAACAAAAAGACAGAACCAGTAAGATAGCCTATGCTCAGGTTTCCTAAAAGGGGTGTACCTTTAAGGGTTTTTGCATAGAGGACCAGGAGCAGTGAATTAAAAAGGGCAATTAACCCGCATACTATATTTATATAAAAAGCCAGCAAAGTGCCAATGGAAAACAGAGAGTAAGAAAAATAAAGTGCCTCTTTTGCCTTTACCCGTCCAGATGGAATAGGTCTTTCGGGCCGGTTGATAGAATCGATTTTGATGTCAAAGTAATCATTGATAGCATTTCCTGCACCTGAAATGAGAAACACTACCAGAAACACGAGACCTGCATTAAGAAAAGGAAAAGACCCCAAAAAATCTGAACTTAAAGACCGGGAAATAAGAATATTAAAGGCTATCAAGGTTCCGATTACAGCTGCAAAACCTGCCATCAAGCAGTTTCCGTATCTCATAAGCTCCAGATATCTTCGTATTCCGGCAGACATCAGAAGAAACAGCATTATAAAGTATTAAAATCTTGCCAAAAATCTATCTAACGATTGTAAATGACATCTATTAGATTTAACCATTATCCGGTTATTTTTACGCAAATAACAGGAAAGAAATGTACGGTATCATGCTCTGTATATTTCAATGGCGTAGACGAGAAGAAGATACCAATAATAGTTTGAGTTTTGAGACAGCCTGTCCAGAAGTTCTTTTTTTATACTGCCTTTCAGATAATAGTAGCTTATGCCATCAGAAAATGAAAACACCGACCTTTTCCGTGACCTCAAATGGAGCGACATCGAAGAATGGACTGGCTCAAAGACCGTTTCAAAGGGAAAGGAGTACCAGCGCGAAGGAAGGGTAAAGGAACTAAAACGTACCTCTGAAGGAGGGCTACTTGCAATGGTACAGGGAAGAAGGGAATATTTCACAGAGCTTACCCTGAAAAAAGGGAAACTGAGTTCCGTATGCTCCTGCCCGCTTGGAGGGGACTGCAAACATGGAGTTGCAACTGTTCTGGAGTATCTTAACCTCCTGAAACAGGGAAAGGAAGTCCCTGTTCTTTCCGAAGGGGACCCCTTTCTCATAAGAGCCAGGAGCAGGCACTGGGAAACTGAATCTTTTGAAAGCCTTAAAACTCCTGAAAGCTCCCGTCCACCATTGAGGGAATGGCTCGAAGAACTGAATAAAGAGGAATTGATAGACATCCTGCTGGAATTTTCAGAAAAAAGTCTCGTTCTCGGCTGCTACCTGAGAGACAGGCAGGACCTTGAAACGGAAAATATCGAGGGAATTGTCGGGGGCATCTATTCCGAACTGGAAATGCTCTGGGAAGAAGCGCAGGACTACAACCCCTGGAGTTATGGAAGTGAAACGCCAGATTTTTCAAATGTGCAAACCCGGATGGAAAACCTGCTTGATTCTGGACATTGTGATGAGCTGGTAGAAATCGGAAAAGAAATCATGAACCGGTATGAAGAAATTACGGAGTATGACCAGAAAGGGGAAATCGCAATGGAAATTTACGGCTGCATGAGCATTGTATTTAAAGCCCTTTCCGGGTCCACCCGCCCAGCCCATGAAAGGATGTTCAATGCATTCGAGCTTGAATTAAAGGATAATTATGACATCATTGGTAAACACACATTCTGGGAAGAGGATTTTTCCCCGGATGAATGGAAAAGCTTTGCGGAAATCCTGAAAATCCGCCTGCATGAAATTGATGAAGGGTATTTCCCAGACTACTCAAAATGGGACAGGGACTTTGTGCTAAGACATCTTGCCTGGGCCCTAAAAAACTCAGGGCATTTTGAAGAAGCTGTCCTTCTCTGTGAACGTGAAGCCGAAGAGACGGGCAAATACGTCCGGCTAGTGGAAATGCTGCTCGAATCAGGACAAAAAGAAAAGGCAGAAGAATGGATCTACCGGGGAATAAAGGAAACTCAGGAAGAAAAACCCGGAATTGCCAAAGAACTCCGCCAAAATCTCCTGGAAATTAAAGAAAAAGATGGAGACCTCTTATTTGCAGCAGCTCTTCTGGCAGAAGAGTTCTTCATGGCTCCAGAAATTTCTTCATATTTTAATATGAGGGTAGCAGCCGAAAAAACCGGGGTGTGGCAAAAAATCAGGGAAAAGGCTCTCAAATACCTTGAAAAAGGAGAAATGCCCGCAGCTCAGGCCAAAAATGTAGACGAAAATTCAATCCTCCCCGGTCTTCTCCCGGTAACAGGGCTGCTGAAGCCCGATTACTTCAGAGAGGTTAAACCTCCTGTTCTTAGCCTGCTAATCAAAATAGCTATTGAAGAGAAAGATCCGGATGAGGTCATCAGGTGGTATGAAGAATTGAAAAAAGGTGGAGAGGCAGCAAAACACTACGCATATTACATCGACGAAAACAAAATAGCAAATACCGTTCATGAGAAATATCCTGATATTGCGCTCGAAATATGGAAAAAGATCGCAGATGAGCTCATTTCCAGAACAAAAGTGCCTGCTTACAGGGAAGCTGCCGGACATCTCCGGAAGATCAAAGAGACTATGGAAGCCAGAGGACAAAAAAGGGAATGGGAAATATATCTCCGTGGAATCAGAGAGGTAAATAAACGCAAAATAAGGTTTATTGAAATTCTTAATACACTGGAGAAGGATAAGATTATTGAGAGTTAAACCACTGTTTTTTATAT
This sequence comes from Methanobacteriota archaeon, assembly GCA_030054735.1. GTDB lineage: Archaea > Halobacteriota > Methanosarcinia > Methanosarcinales > Methanosarcinaceae > Methanosarcina. The sequence continues at coordinate 50,763 of JASGVX010000111.1, forward strand.
AATTCATAGAAATACTATCCTATGGAATCCAGCATCAAAACCCATGACCTCTTCAAAGAACTCAGGTGGCGTGACCTGCAGGACTGGGCAGGAGGAAAAGCGACTGCAAAGGGGATAAAGTACCAAGAAGATGAGCGGGTAAAAGAGATTAAGCAGACCCCTGAAGGAAGCCTCGTAGCCCGTGTACGGGGGTCAATGGAATATTTCACAGAAGTTACCCTGGAAAACGGGAAATTAAGCTCAATCTGTACCTGCCCCGTAGGATATAACTGTAAACACGGAGTTGCAGCCGTACTTGAATATCTTGAGTTAGCAGAGAAGGGAGAAGACGTTCCCGTTATTTCCGAAAGAGACCCGCTCATTCTGAGAGCAAGACAGGGACCTGCCCTGAAAATCGGGGAGACCAGGGATTCATATCAGTTTTTCCGTACAGAGCTGAGAAAGTACCTGGAACAAATGAAAAAAGAGGAACTTATTGACCTTTTGATGAATTTATCAGATAGGGACTCCCTGCTTTCTAGAAACCTGTTGGATATGCTGAACCTTGCATCCGGAAAAACGGAAGAGACGATAGAAAGCATATACTTAGAACTGGAAAAACTCCGGGAAGAAGCCAGAAGCTATGAGTACGAAGGTTACAGTTCTCAACTCCCTGATTTTTCGAAAATAAAGAACCGTATGGAAAACCTCCTGGAAGCCGGGAATGCAGATCAAGTTGCAGATATGGGAACAAAAATAATGGAAGAATATGCAGAAATAGCCCCTTATGATGAAGAAGGGGATATCGGCATGGAGGTTGGCAAATGTATAGAAGTGGTGATAAAAGCCCTCATACAGTCCGGAGTCCCAGCCCATGAAAAGATGCTTAGAGTTCTGGACCTTGAATTAAAAGACGAATACGATATTTTTGACGAAGAACTCTTCTGGAATTCGGATTTCCCTGTTGAAGAATGGAAACACTTTTCCGAAATCCTTAAAGACCATATTGATGCGAACGACCGCGAAGAAAAACCCTCATATTCCAGCTGGGATATGGAAAATCTTGTTGAACGGCTTGTCTTTGTACTGGAAAAAGCCGGAAATTACGAAGAAGCCATCTCTATTTGTAAAGAATTAGTAGAGGCAGGAAATGAACAGAGCTATGTCCGGTTAATCAAAGTGCTGCTTGCCGCAGGGCAAAAAGAAAAAGCAGAAGAGTGGATCTACAGGGGAATAAAAGAAATACGGGAATCTTCCCATCGAACTGTCAATGACCTCCTCCAGATCCTCCTCAAAATAAAGGAAAAAGAGGAGAACTGGCTTTTTGCAACATCCCTGAGAGCCGAAGAGTTTTTCAGATATCCTTCACTGCAATATTATACAGACCTCTGAGAATCAGCAAAAAAAGCCGGAATATGGGAAGAAGTCAGGAAAGCCGTCCATGAGTACCTGGAAAATGGAAAACTCCCGGCAGACAAAGCAAGCCCTGATGAAGAACCCTCAATCCTGTCCGGGGTCCTTCCAAAAACAGGACTGATGAACAGGGATTTGTTCAGAAAAATTGATGCACCTGCCTTAGAACTTTTGATCGATATAGCCGTTGAAGAAAACAATCCAGATGAGGTAGCCAGGTGGTATGGAAAGCTAAAAAATAAGGAAAAAGAAGACAAGTATTTTTACCGGAGAGATAAAATCGCAAGCACTGTAGAGGATAAATATTCGGAAATTGCTATCGAAATATGGAAAATGATTGCAGAAGAATTTATTTCAAGGACAAAGACAGAAGCATATGAATCTGCGTCCATATATCTCCTGATGGTCAGAAACGCTCTTGAATCCAGAGGACAAAAGGCCGAGTGGGAATCGTATCTCAGGGAGATAAGGGAAAAGAACAGACTCAAAAGAAAGCTGCTTGAAATCCTTGATACTCTGGAAAAACGCAGGGCTGTGAACTACCACTAAGCTAAAGACTCAGGGGTTTTCCGCTTCTAAAAATAAATAACATGAAAGGAAGGAGCTTAAATCTAAAGCCACAAACTTCCCCTCGTTTACATTGGCAGCAATCCTGGAGGGATATACTGGAATCCCCCTGTACAACTGCCGATAGACATGTTGCTTATACCAATACCGGATCCGACAGTTGCGATCCATACGATTTCACCGTCCAATTCGGACTTTTCAATACTGCGGATATCTTTTCTGGAGATATTGTAATACCTGGGCTCACCAGCTGTGTCATAGTATACGAGTTAGTGCCAGTATACGAGTTGGTACCCTACCAGCGTATTTTCTATCTCTAACTTTTAAGAGTAGGAAGATACTTATGAATGGTGAAAATTTAATTTCAAACACATATATCCCATATTATCATTAATGGTATTGGGAAGTGCAATTATAGAGCCATTACCGAAGTGAAAACTTGAAGTAATATTTCAACCATTCCTTAATGCTTAAAAATGGATTCCCATTCCATTATCCTCTTTTCTGAAAATCTCCGGTTTGCTCCGCTTGAGGAAGGAAGGACTTTTGTTTCATACCCCATTTTCCGTATCAGGGATTCGTATTCCCCCGCCTTTTTGCCGTTGAAACAGACCAGCCTGAGCTCCGGAGCGAGTATCTTCAGTTCTGAGAAGTCGTTCAGTTCTTCACTTTCGATCCCAGCATCGAGGCTTCCTTCCCTGATCCCAGCTTTAAATACGTCCCAGAGCCCAATACTCTTGTGCCTCAGAACTTCAAGCCTTCTATCGTAGTCCATGCCCTGCAGGTCTTCTCCAAGAACCTGACCGAGAAGCCTCCAGAAGTCATTTCCGGGGTTTCCGTAGTACTGTTGTTTTCGGATGGACTCATCACTGGGAAGGGAACCCAGAATAAGGATTTTGGTATTTTTATCAAGAACCGGAGGAAAGCATCTTTTTATCATGGTAAAGAAAACTGGGTTTTAGAGCTACTTTAATCTTTATTTCATGTTTCCTTTTTTCTTCTTTTTACTTCTATTTGTTCCTTCAGTAAAAATCATATTTTTTCGGGCTTAAATCATATTTAGCATGAAAGTGCTTCCAGGTACTTTCATTTTTTGTGCCTGTTATTCGAAGAATTTCATATGCGTTTTATTTAGCATGAAGGTGCTTCCAGGTACTTTCATTTTTTGTGCCTGTTATTCGAAGAATTTCATATGCGTTTCTTCTAGTTTTCTTTATTGAACAATTATTCCTAGCTAAAAAATTATTTTGTTGTTTTTATTTTAAATATATTATTTTTGTAGATCTATAGTGAAATCTCCACGATTTGGCATGATTTCACACTATGTTACTTAAATTCACACTTTTACCCATAATCTTTCATGATTTATCATGTATATAATATAGAAAAATTTATTAATTAGAAGGAGGAATAATATTTCCTCGGGTAATTCTTTTATTCGATTCAGGATAATATTTAATTGATCTTGTAAAATTGTAGGTCTGTTCGCTATGCACAAAGAAGAATTAATACAACTGCACACATATATGGCTCAAATGAAGAGGTACTTTGAGAGGCACGGAGCAACGCACGAATTCGACGACTATAAGGCTTTATCGATAAGCCCAGTCCACATCCACAGGAGCAAGGCAGATCACAAACGCGCAATTTTTGTTTTAGGAGGCGAGCTTGCTACTATTATGTCACAGGATGATCCTGCTTTTGAGGAAGCGTCTGCCCATATGAGGGAATCTATGAATTCCGTCATTAAGCTCATCGGTAATAACTGATAGGGCCCCTTATAGTAGTGAAGAATTCGTTGTCCGAGAATACGGGTTCGAGATATTTTTGTTTTGAGACCAGTAGGCGGTATGGGTGCAGATGCATTTTCATAACCATACCGTCTTCTCCATCCGAATAATACTTTTTTTCAGTCCAGCAGGGCACGAATCCTATCGATCTGTATAAATTTTGTGCACTAGTATTACTGCTTCTTACTTCCAGTCTTGCATATCTTAGCCCATTTGCAACAAAAATATCGCATATGGCATGAATCAGCTCTGTTCCTATTCCTCTTCTCTGGTATTCTTTTTTAACACCGACAGAGAATATATGTCCTTCGTTTTCTGCTGAACGGTAACCTACCATGTACCCTACGACTTTTCCATCCTGTTCTGCAACCAGGAAGCCGTCCCCAACCATTTCGTAAAAATTCATATACACCAGGGAGTTATGCTCCGAAAAAGCCTCTTCTTCAATTTCGACTATTTCCTGGAAATCCTCAGGTGCAAACCGCCTTATCATAATATCATCATATTATTTGTATATCATCATATTATTTGTACCTATATTTCTACCATTTTATCTCATATGGGAGGTAGTTCATTACTTCTTCGAAGAAAAAAACTGCACTCTCAGAAAAATCAGTCTCTCCCGGAGATCCGTATTAAAGTTTTTTAACATGCCTGACATCTACTGCAACACCTCTGCCTGATTCTGTCATTTCTCTCCCGCTCATCACAGCTCTTCCTACGCAGAGCGCTTTTTTCCCGAGAACTATTACCTCATCATTAGGCCTTATTCCGGTATCTGCCTCAAGAACGCCTGGAGCAAGAATGGAACCGCGCGGGACAAACTCATCAATCTTTACCACATATCTCCCACTTTTTAGTACCAGTTCAGCTCCTTCAGGAGAAAGGGCAAGCATCCCATACTGCGGGATTAAAGTTGCAAGCTGTTTTTTTCCGGCAAAGAGCTGGTACTTAGGAAAACGCCCTTTAACCACAGGTTTTCCGGCTTCTTCAGAAAAGAGATGCTCTGCACACTCTCCGAACTGATAACCTGCAACCGCCTTTACGAAATTTTTCTTCTCTTCTTCCACATTCTGGCTTTTTCTGCTGAAATCCCCGGATGTACAGATAGATTCAACGATATTTTTCAGGTTCGAAAGAGATTCATAGGACGTGAGGCTTTCCCTTGCAGTATAGACTATTTCAATTCCCAATTTTTCGGCTACCCTTTCGCAGATTTCCCTGTAAGCCCCATCAACGTGTGCAACTATTACCTTATAACTGTGTTTTGAGAGATAGTCTTCAAGACATCCTGAAACCCAGGTTTTTTCCTCTTCGTCCCAGTGCCCGGTGACTGCAGTATCGTAATGGGCTGCCGGATATGTCAGTTCCAGTTCCCTGGGTACGATTCCCAGGGGTGAGGTTATGATTACCTCATGGACAAACTTCCTGTATTTGCCAAGGGTAAGGATAAACTTCTGGTGGGACTGGGATCTTGAATAAGGTTTTCTTGCTGCACAGGGAAGGAGCAGGAGGATGTCAAGGTCCGGAGGTGTATATCTTTCCTCTATGCGGCGTGCAAATCTTACCACCTCGATCCTTGAAAGAGATTCTGAAGTATCTGCAAGGAGCTGGTTTTGCCGGAAAGCAGGAACCCTTTCTTCGAGGTAAGAGTATTCAAAGTCCCCAAGGCGCAACAGAGCTGTAAGCCAGGGCTTTACCCTGCACTGCCCTTCAACATACTCTCTCAGTGTCCCTGCCCTGATCTTTTCCCTTACAAGGACGAGTTCAGCATCGAGAGCGTCCCTGTTGTGGGCTGCAAGAAGTTTTGCCCTTTCGGCTTTTGGGAGAGCCCTGAGCTCTGCGGGAGTGGTGGAGGCACAGACCCCGCATCTGCAGGGAAACTCCTTAAGAGAATCAAGATAGAAACTGCCAGCAGACGTGAGATAGATATCAGAATAGGCTGCAATTTCTGCCTTTGTATCGTCCATCACATCGATTCCCATGTAAGCGAGCATTGCTGCATTTTCTGGGAGTGCCAGGTTTGGAGTGTACAGGGCAGTGTCTGGAGGGATGCGGCTTTTGAGGTCTATTAAGGTTTCCAGAAACCTGCGAGCATTATTTTCCAGGGTTCCTGCACCCTCCATTACATAAAGGTCGCTCTTCCGAACCTCTCCTCCTGCTCTTAGAAGAGAACCTGTGGGACCCTCGTTTTCGTTACTTTCATCACCTGGAGAAGTAAAGATCTCCACTTTTCCGAGCGATTCGGATGGAATTGCAGGCGGGTAAGCCTGATGGGGAAGGATTATGAGACTTCCTTTTCCTGTTTTTTCGCGGATTTTTTTTATGCGCGCTTGAAGCTCTTCCCGGTTAACAGTCCAGAGGCTCCCCGCATCAACAACGGGTCCTGGTTTTTCCAGGTTTCCGAGTACTGCCGTATGCAGGGCACAGGGAGTGCGGAGTTCGGGAGAGAGCAGGAGTTTTCCTATACGTGCTGCTCCATCTCTATTTTCTATTTCAAAGTACTGTGCCATGTTTGTCCTCTTATGTCTATCAGAATCTAAAAGTTTGCCCTGCATTTTTTTCTGAAAAAGTTCTTTTTTCTTGCTTTTTCTTTCTTTTCTTTTACTTTTTCTTCACCTGACCTTAAAAGCTGTAAGCTCTTTCTATATTTCAAACAGGTCTCAGAAGGAACGAGGATGGTATATTCTTATATATTATTAATATTGATTATCTGCTGCAAATTATCTCTTATTTCTGTCCCAAGCGCGACAGAAATTTCTATTTTTCACATCTGAATTCCACATTTGAGGTCTATAATGGATATAACTAAAATGGATATAACTGAAGAACTTCGAAAAATTGTTGGTGAGCGGCTTTCGGTCTCGCCTTCTGAACTTTATTGTTATTCTTCTGATGCGTCCCAGGTTAAAGGGATGCCTGATTTCGTGATACGCCCGAAAAGTACCGATGAGGTCAGTCGTATTGTCAGACTTGCCTATGAAAACGAAATCCCTGTGACTGCAAGGGGAGCAGGGACCGGACTTGCCGGGGGAGCTGTTCCTGTCAGTGGGGGTATTGTGCTGGACATGTCAGGAATGAACCGCATTCTTGAAATCGATATTGACAATATTCTGGTAGTCGTGGAGCCCGGAGTAATCCAGGACGCCCTCAATGACACCTTAAAATCATACGGCTTTTTCTTCCCTCCTAACCCGGGAAGTTCTGCGATGTGTACTCTCGGGGGCATGATAGCTTATAACGCAAGTGGGATGCGCTGCGTCAAGTACGGCACAACCAGAAACTACGTCCGCGGCCTTGAAGTGGTGCTTGCTGACGGGACTGTTATCCACACAGGCTCAAAAATGTTGAAATCTACTGCAGGCTATGACCTGACACAGCTTATAGTAGGTTCTGAAGGCACTCTTGGAATTGTCACAAAAGCCATCCTGAAGATCGTTCCTCTTCCGAAGACCCGAAAACTTGTAATCACTTCTTTTAGAAGTGCTGAGATTGCAGGGGAGGCGGTTGTAAAGACTTTTTCAAGCGGGGTCACCCCATCAGCCTGCGAGATCCTTGATCGGGTATCTCTGCAGGTGCTTAAGCGCTACGACCCTGAACTCGTGCTTCCTTCTGAGGGCGATGTTATCCTTTTTGAGGTTGACGGCACTGAAAACTCAGCGCGTGAGGCTGCGGAGCAGATAATAGAGGTCTGTTCTCCACTTGCCATCTCTATAAAGCTTGCTGAAAGTGTAAAGGAAATGGAAGACATCTGGGCAGCCAGAAAGCTTGTCGGAGCTGCCGTTTCCCGCCTTGACCCCACGAAAAGCAGGATTTATCTTGGAGAAGACGTCGGGGTCCCCATGAAGAAAGTCCCGGAGCTGCTAAGAAAAGCACAGGAGATCTCTGAGAAATTCAACCTGCCTGCTATGAAGTATGGTCATATAGGAGACGGAAACCTTCATCTTGCCTTTTTCATTGACGTCCTGAATAAAGACGAATGGGACCGCCTTTACCGTGCCGCAGACCTTATCCACAGGACTGCAATAGAGCTTGGGGGTACGGTCAGTTCCGAACACGGTGTTGGTGCAGCAAGGGCTGAATATATGGAAGCTCAGTGGGGCCCTGCTATTGAAGTAATGCGTGCAATCAAAAAAGCCCTTGACCCGAAAGGAATCCTGAACCCGGGCAAGCTGGGACTGTGAGATATGAAAAACGAAGTAAAAAAAGATGAAGTAAATATAGAAAGCAGGAGGGCAGAGGAATTGAAAGGAAATGAAAACTGCGAGAAAATAGGCAAACTGCCCTTTGAAGTTGACCGCCGTTCAGTTTATAAATGCGTGCAGTGTGGGACCTGCCGTCCTGTCTGCCCTGTCTTTGACGTGGTCGGCTGGGAATCCGCCAATACGCGCGGAAGAATGCTTATCATTAAAAGCCTTCTCGAAGGAAGAACGCCATCTGCAGATGTCCTCTCAAGTCTGGCTTCCTGCACGACATGCGGGATCTGTGCTTCCAGATGCCCTGCCGGAGTAAACCCTCCTGAAGTAGTGGAAGCTGCCCGTGCCCAGCTTGTAAAGTGCGGTGTAACAACCGAAGCCCAGGAAAAATTGAAAACAGCAATTATAACCAGTGGCAATTCTTTTGGGGAAACAAAGAGTCGTCTTCACTGGCTCTCCGAGAAGGAACGTTCAGAACTCCCTGAAAAGGCCGATTACGTTTACTTTGCAGGTTGTTTTGACTCTTACCGCTATCCGGAATTTGCAAAAAAAACTTTTGGGATTTTGCAGCGTTTTGGAGTCACCCTCCTGCCGGACGAGCAGTGCTGTGCTTCTCCCCTGCTCCGTACGGGTTTCAGGGAAGATGCGGCAAAGATCATGGAACACAACCTTGAGCAGATACGGAAAGTGGGAGCCCATAGCATTATCACGGGTTGTGCCGGCTGTTACACGACTCTAAAAAACAACTATCCTGAAGAACTAAAAGTTATCAGCCTCCCAGAATTCCTTGCCGAGCACCTTGAAGAGCTGGACCTGAAGTGTCTTGACCTGACAGTCACCTACCACGACCCCTGCCACCTGGGAAGACACAACAAGGTCTATGAAGCTCCCAGAAAAGTCATCCAGGCTATATCTACCCTTAAGGAAATGAAAAACATCAAAGAAAACTCGCGCTGCTGTGGCGGTGGCGGTGGAGTAAGGATAGGATATCCGGACATTTCTCTCGAACTTGCCAGAAACAGGCTCGAAGATCTGCCCGAAGGCGTGGACTATATTGTCACTTCATGTCCTCTCTGTGTGAGAAACCTGAGAGACGCGGGTGGAGATGTCGAGGTCATCGATATTGTAGAACTTGTGGCAATGGCAATGGAATAAATTCAGGTAGTTCTGAGTTTAGATCTTTGTTTTTTTACTTGACATTTGAAACGACTCCTATCTACTGAATCCTACAATCGACATAATCTTTGGAAATATGTCGGGAGAATCAGAAAATGAGCTGCAAAGCGATAAAGTTTCGTAATATTCCGCCTGGTACATTTACATGATGAAGAAAAAGCTTCAGGGAACAGGAATTCATCTCCCTTCGGGAAACAAAGGAAATCTTGGGAGCCTGATATAATTATGGGCGAGAGAAAAATTGATACTGAAGGTTGCCAAGGCATAAAATTTAGAAATGTGACTCCAGAGGTTTTTTCCTGCATGAAGAAAAAACTCCAGGCCTACGGGATAGAAACTTCACCTGGAAACTCCGGGGTGCTTGAAGGTAAAGGCATAGTTGCCCACTTTAACTGGGACGGCGAGGCAAACATGCTAATTGAGATTAAGGAGAGGTCTCAGGATACCTATTGCGGGCAGGTAAGTGGGAAACTCAGGGCTTTCTGGCGTGAATGTCAGGGATATTGAGTAGATAAAGAAGGGGTGTTTTCTGTCATTATCCAACTAAGGTCATGACAATTTAATTTTTATATGTTATTTTTGGTATTATCCCTTCAGAGAATAAGGATTCAGAGCTTAATAGCCTATATTCGGCAGGTTAACGTTATTAAAGATAGATATTTTCATATTTCTCCCTCATGAGACTCAATATCTTCCAATGAATATCCTCCATATTCAATATTTCTGACTTAAATTTCCCTTTTTTTTGA
>JASGVX010000112.1 GCA_030054735.1 Methanobacteriota archaeon
TGATCGACAAGATAATCTTTTATGAGAGAGAATAAATCTACCATTGACTCTGCCTCCTTATTTTTGTGATGAAAGAAAAAGGATACAGAGTCAATCATATTTTACAGAACTTTCGGTACGCTATCTCTGTGATTTTTTCGTCATGAGACTTTGAGCTTAAAATATGGTTAATTATTACGAAATAATTATTGTCATCAATCTGTTCCTTTTTTCTATACCAGACCATAAAAAAGAAATGTACAGCTGTAACAAAGAAGGAAAGAATATACACACTTGACATCTCTAACGGAATATATCCTTCCATAATCAGTATCCCGATTATTAAAAAACTAAGAAATAGTATTGGAAGTGAACGTAATAATTCTTCTTTAGTGATATGATCCATATTCATATATTAATCACCTCAATACCTTCTAATACCTTCTATAAGTTTAAATTTAAATTCACTATCTTTTCTTTATTTTTATTCAAGAGGTAAGAAACAAACTTTAAAACAGCTTTAAAGTCATTTATTTCTCGCCTTCAGGCGGGCAGGGCTCAGAATTGCTCTCAAGCTTTACTGAATCATGCAGAACATTTCCTTAGATTTGGTTTTAGAGTACCCTTTATAAGTTTTCCGGCCAATCTCTCTAACTGTCAGAGATCAGGGAATCTTTACAGATCTAAAATAAGCTAGAAAAAACAGTTAGAGAAATTGGCCGGAAGTTATATATAGGGAAGTTCAACACGAATTGCTTAAGGTCTACAGTTAGTAACCAGGTTTTACATTAAAGGTTATTTTATCCATATTTTTCAATCAAATTTTCATAAGAACGGTTTATTATATAAATGATGCCTTTTCCTGACCATCCACAGGTGTCTGCAAAAAAATAACATTTTCCCTGCTAACGTTTTTGGAGAATTATTCGAAAATTTGCATTAATTGTCTCAGTTGAAGCTTTGGGAATGGAAATAAAAAGTATTTCAATGAAGGCAAAAGGTCGAAAAATTCGGGAAATTTCGAAAATGCATGTTTGAGTAACCCGAGTGTATTTCAGAAAAACGATAGCAAGAAAAAATGTGAAAAATTAAGGACACCTGCAAAAAGCCGTATTTATATATTAGCAAGAAAAAAGAATAAATCTATCAGACATCTGCAGAAGGTCAGATGCTTTGAATTATTTTTGTAATAAAATTTAAATACAAAATTTATAAATAGTAGTCGGATAATATGAAACGAGCCCAGTAAATCAATTAAAAATACCGGAAAACAATGGAAAAAAGGAGCTGAAAACCTGGATTTCAATAACGCTAATTTTGATACTGCTGTAAAGTTCCACGGACATAAATGCCCTGGTCTTTCGATAGGATATAGAGTGGCCACGCTGGCAGCCGAACGTTTTAAAGACAGAAGTGAAGATGAAGAACTCGTTGCAGTTGTGGAAAACCGGTCGTGTGCAGTGGATGCAATTCAGGCGATCAACGGCTGCACATGCGGGAAAGGAAATCTCGTTTTTAAAGAACACGGAAAGCATGTATACACATTTTACAAGAGAGGGGATAAAAAAGCCCTGAGAATTTCCCTGAAACCGGATGCTCTCCCACAGGACGAAAAGCACACCGCCCTCTCCGCAAAAATTAGGGCAGGCACTGCAAGCCCAGAAGAAAAAAAAGAGTATCGAGTTTTACACGAAGCAAAAAGCCGGAGTGTCCTGGACATGCCGGAAGAAGAACTTTTCTGTGTCAGTGAAGTGGAAACCGAACCTCCAGAAAAAGCCATAATCTACCCCACCCTTATATGCAGCAAATGCGGAGAAGGCTTTATGGAACCCCTGGGACGGGTGAAAAATGGAGAAATTGTTTGCATCTCATGTTTTGAGGTAAAAAATGAGTGAAAATGAAGAAAATGCTCCCGAAAAAATCGAATTTACACCTGTAGGCTATGTGGAAAATGAATACCTTGAGCCGGAGTATAATGAAGACATTTACCAGAAAGTGTCAAAAATCATCATAAAAAAAGAGTTAGCAGACGGGCTTTACAGGGTAGAAGAGCTTGAAAAACTGCATATCCTCTTTTACTTCAGTAAATCAAAAGGGTATAAGCTTATTCACCGCCGACGCTATGACGGAGAGATGTCCGGGGTTTTTGCAAGCAGAAGCCCAAACCGCCCTAACGGAATAGGGCTGACAATTGTAGAGCTTTTAAAAGTAGAAGGCAATGTGCTCCATGTAAAAGGCCTGGATGCTATAAATGGGACACCTGTGCTTGATATCAAGCCTTATTTTAAAAATCTTGAAGAAAAAACAGAAGAAAGCAAGGACTGAAAAAGAAAGGGGGTTACCCCTTTCCAATTTTTTTCATTCCCAATTTTTTTCATTCCCAATTTTTTTCATTTACATTTTCTTCTTTCTCATCCCCAGATAAATCCCTCCAACTGCTGCTATCACAAAAATAATTCCTACGATATCAGAACCCGAGAAAGAAAGACCTCCATTATCTTCTTCCTTTGCAGGGTCTTCTTTCTGCATCTCATAGCCTTCCACGTATTTGGGATCTACAGATTGGGGGACTTCCGGAGCGGGCTCCGGGGAATTTGTTCCATAACCTGCATCTGGATTCTGAACAGTCTGATTGATGGTTGATTCTTCAGTCTTTGCTTTAGAAGTCTGGTTGAGTTTTTCAGCAACACTTGTCTGGCGACCTTTACTTTTTCTGTGCTTTACAGGCTCTTCCTGTTCAAGAGATTTCTGTGTAGCCTCTTCAATCACTTCTGTGAAACCTGGTACTGAGACAATGCCAGACACATAGTTATTGAGGAGGGGATTTCCGCAGGTATGGTGGCAGCAGGTGACTCCGTCTTTGACCACGGACTCTGCATATTCCTCAGCCAGGCTTTTGAGAACTTCATCCGAAGCGGCCCAGCTTCCCTTGCGGGCGGTCTCAAGCATCCGGGCTGTCATGGACTGGTAAGCATAAGGGTTGTTCTGCTTTATCCAGGCATTGAGTTCCTGGTCAGCCACATAAGTCCGATACACCTTATTCCACATTTCATCACTGATCAAATCAGGGTTTGTAGCTTCCCAGCCCCAGAGGTTCTCAATGAAATCTGCCATTTCCCTTGCTCCTGCATAGCCGTTCCCCTGCATACCGCCAATCCATCTGGGGTTGAAATAGCGGGAATAAGTTTCCCTTGTCAGGAACTCTTTCAGAGTTTCGACTTTCTCGTCCCCTCCGCTTAGCATATTAGTAATAAACGAATCAGGATACTTCCCTTCCGAAACAGAGCTGACTGCGAGATTCAGTCCTCCCAGATACTGGAAGAAGTCGTCGTTGTCCAGAGTCCCATAGAGGTTTGTGCTCCGGCTGTGCACAGTTGCTTCAACTCCTTCAAGGTTCTTTTCGAAAAGGCCCCTCTGCTTTTCACCCCAGACATTTTCTCCGTAAGCATTGCACATCTTACTTATGTAAAGGTCTGCAAGAACATCGTTCGTTTCCCAGGTATTGCTTGCAGAGACCGCATTAGGAAGACCTGTGCCGTAGGCTCCGTCCGAAGACCCAAAAACCCTTAGCAGGGCAAGGTCCAGTGCTTCACTATCATTAAGTGAACCTTCACTCACAAAAGAGGCTTTAAGGGCATCAGCATTTTCCCGGACGTAGTTCGGGGAATCTTCCTGGGCATAAGCCAGTTTTACGGCTTTGTCCAGCAAGCGCACCTTATCAGGGTACATGTCCCTGTAAAGGCCTGAGATCTGTATTACAACATCAACTCTGGGCCTGCCCAGGGTCTCCATTGGAATAGCTTCCACATCAACTACCCTGCCGCTTTTCCATACAGGCTTAACACCGAGCAGGTAGAGGACCTCTGCTTCCATAACCCCTTCATGCCTTGTGGTCTCCCCTGCCCAGAGGATATAAGCCACCTTTTTTGGATATGTCCCATGCTCGGCAAGATAAGAAGCAAGCATCTGGTCAACCATCTCCTGACCCAGATCCCAGGAAGCTTTTGTTGGCACTATCCTCTGGTCAAAAGCATAGAAGTTTCTTCCCGAAGGCAGAGTTTCAGGGTTTCTAACAGGGTCTCCTCCCATGTTTCCGGGGATGAACCTGCCGTCCAGGGCATTGAGGACCTGCTGGATTTCCTCTGCCCCAAAAGCCAGGTTTGCAGCATATTCTTCTGCACTTCTAAGGAAGGTATTAACTGTTTCATTTCCCGTACCGAGAACCTGCACCTGAGCAGCCGTGGAATTTACTCCCTTATTCAGGACAAGGTCCAGCAGATAAAGCTGGGCACCTTCGCTTTCATTGAATTCGTGAACCGAAACAGCAAAGTCAGTGCCGAGCATGGAATTTACCATACCCACAAGCTCTTCCCCTTTCGGGCTTGTGCCCAAAATATGCAGGCCGTAAGGCATTGATTGGCTCTTATACTCGTCCAGAAGCTCTTCAAGCCCTTCCAGGAAAGTTGTATTAAAGTAAGTTTCATTGTTTTCTGCCTCTGTCATGTTGAATTCTTCATCCAGGGAAAGGGAGAGGGTCAGGTTTAAAACTTCAGACCTGTGAGCCGCTTTAAGGGAAGCATCTGCCAGAGCCTTCTCATAATTCTGTATAGCTTCGCTCAGGTTTGCATAATCCCCATAGCTTCCTGCGGAAATAATCGGAGGGACAAGGTGGTCGACTATAACTGCTCCGCCTCTCCGTTTTGCCGCATTTCCTTCTCCAAGCCCGTCCATGACATAAGGATAAATCACTGGCATGTCCCCGATCATCAGGGAAGACCAGTCATACCTCGAAAGTCCGAACTCTTTTCCGGGCAGCCATTCCTGAGTCCCATGCCTGCCGAAATGCACAAGGGCGTCACCGCCAAAACCGCCTTCCTCTTCAGAATGCTGGAGCCAGAGATAGAATGCAATGTACTGGTGGTGGGGAGGCAGTTTTGAATCGTGATAAAGTGCCTCACTGTCATCGAGCCAGCCTCTCGAAGGCTGTGGGGCCAGAAGCACATTTTCCCCAACCTCAATTCTGGGGATTACAATATAATTTCCACTCTCGTTTGCCCAGACCATAATCTCCCCGGGCACTGGTCCCCACCTTTTAATAACCTCCTGCTGCTTCTCTTCAGGAAGTTCAGAAAACCATCCCTTATAGGTATTTTCAGGGACAAGCACGACCTTTCCTGTAGCAACCAGCTTCTCGAGTTCCCCTGGAGCCCAGGTCCCTATGTTGATACCCTGAGTAAGCATGAGGTTAAGGAGCTCGGTCTCGTTTAGGGCCTGGCTTTCGTTAACGGCATATCCTCCGGCAGCCATGGCATCAAGCAGGCTGGCCAAACTTGGGATTACATCGAGATAAGAAGCCCCTATGTTATCCTTTCCTCCACCGTGGTTGTAATAAATGACAGCAACTTTTTTGTCGGACTCGGGTATTTCCCCAAGGTTTACCCAGCTTTCAACGCGGTCAACGAGCCAGTCCACCTGGTAGTCTATAGAAACTGAAGTTTCGGTCTCAGTTTCAGGATCTATTTCCGTTGAAGCCATTATCACCGGGTCAATAGCCCCCCAAAGTTCCTGCAAATCGAGCTTCATCATCTTATCGGCAGGGAGCGGCCTGCTGCTGGCTTCATACTCGGCCCTGTTCATGTAATTATTAACAATTCCGTTGATTACAGGGACATCGAGTTCTTCGGCATCAAACTTGTTTCCAAAGTAGGTAAAAGAGATAATAGCATCCACCAGGACTTCGTCGCCCTGCTTGAAAAAATCTCCAGAGGAAAGGTTATCAGACCCATAAGTCGCAATAACATTGTAATCCCTGGATTCAAGTTCCGATATTAAAGCGTCAATTGGTTCAATCTGGAAGGGGAAATAGCTCTGGTACATGGTAATTGCAACTGTGGGTTTTGCAGGATCATATACATGCCCGCCGCTGCTTCTATTAGAGTACCAGATAAGATAGGTATCCAGAGAATCAGTGAAGTAACCTGTCATGTTCGCATGATAGATCGCCCTTTCGGGAAGCATGTGCGGGTCATTGTACAGGAGGTCAGTCCTGCCGCAGCAGTCGCTGGCAATACTGAATACAAGGTTCTTCAGGTTGCTCTGGTCATAAGCTCCGTTAAGCCAGTAATTGTTCAGTTTTTCCCTGTAGCTTTCTATCTGGTCTTCGGATAGCGGGATGCTCTCGTTTAGCGAGGTGTCGTCATCAATAACCACACACCCATTAGCAATCGCACTGTCCACCGTGGGTGTGAGCTTCTGGGCCGTTGAGGGGCTCAGCATGTTAATATAGATGATGTCCATCCCGCTCAGGTCGACATCGTTTTTCATCACGTAGTCAGCCATATAACAGTTGAGAGTAAGGTTAAGGCTGCTGTTGCTGTTTATTTCTTCTGCAAGGTTTTTGAGTGGAAGTTCATGGCTCCGGTACCCGGTCACGATGGCAATGCCCAGGTGCTGCCCTGTACTGGGCGGAAGCGGGTGTTCTGTTACTATTTTCTTCAAAAGAAGGACGTCTGTAAATCCCAGAGCTTCAGGGTCGCCACCCATCTTTTTCTGGCGGGTTAGCCCGCTGATTGCGGAACCCCCAGTCAGTTCTACTCCACTGCCTTTCAGGTCAAGAAGGGCCTGTGATTCATTTACATCAATACCCCTGCTTGAAGTATCAAGATTTACTGAAAGGTCAGTCCCCTGAACCTGGATTTCTTCATCTGCACGGCGCCATTTATCCTCATTGTAAATAGCAACAAGCGTATAGTTTCCATCAGGTATACCGGAAAGCAGGTAGTTGCCTTCAGCATCACTTGTAGTGCTGGCAAGAACTTCATACTGGAAGGCTTCACTTCCTGCCGCCGGGGAAGCAGAAAATAGCATTAAAAGGATTAAAATTGCCAGTCCGGAAGCTTTAATTTTGTTATTAAAAGGGCCTATTTCTTTATTCAATTGTTCTTTCATAATCCTGCTCCAGAAAATAATTAAGTTTATTGCTGTAAAAAAAAACCATATACCTATATTGGTTCTGTATGATGCTTTCAGGAAACTCCTAAAATTATATCTTTAATTGCATATCTGGTATGCAATTCTTATTGTAAATCTCCACAAGCAGACATTGCAAATTAGATAGACATGAAAAATGCACAGCAAAGATATAACTAAAGCAAACTTTACAAATTAATGCATAGAAAAACATCATTCAAAACGAATGATTCAAAGTGTTTTTTTGAAATCCATAACCATAACAAATCTTCAGCCGTTCACCTCAAAGCATAGAATTGCCAGATTATTCGAACGCAACTTTACTTTACTCATATAAAAACATGCGATTTATGCTAACAATTGTTAGCTATAAGGGTAATAAAAACGAATAAAAAAGAGTGAGCAGTAAAAAAATTGAACAAAATGTTGTAGTGTCGTGTCAGCAATCAAGGATTATACTATTTTGAATTATTGCAATCGTTTATATGCGACATATTAACGCTGACACGACGGTAGATTCTATCTAAATATTGAGGTACCTAAAAAATCATATAGAACAATAAGGAATATAAATGCTTTATTCTCCAAAAAAGACATTAAATTTAGCTTTTTTTAAAAAATACAATCTATTTTTGTCTGAATTACTATATTCTCTTATAAAAAATCGTGGAATTTTTTGAGGAGGACGTATTATCCTCCTCTGGTGTTAGTCTATGAAACCTCCGCTTATACCAATACACGAAGATTACAAATTGTAATTGCTTTCCAAGATATTAAACATTTTTGATTTCGATCTACCAGGCAAATTCTTGCACAATCCTTGTTTTAGTGGATCTTGCATTCGAATTATAACTTGAACATATAGGTATTATTACTGAAAAAGTTTCAATCCACTATTGGTTCATATGACCCCTAGACAAATAAAAAAGATATTGAAAATCAATAACTAGAGAAATGAAGGGTCATATGAACCTATCCTTGTTTTAGTGGATCTTGCATTCGAATAATTCTTGAGAATTTGTGCACGTGACGCACTGCTTGGTTTCAATCCTTGTTTTAGTGGATCTTGCATTCGAATTTGGGCTACCAATCGAAAAAGGAATATTTTGATTCGGTGTTTCAATCCTTGTTTTAGTGGATCTTGCTTTCGAATTTCCCTTGATAATATCATCTTCTAGTTCCGTGCTCTGTTTCAATCCTTGTTTTAGTGGATCTTGCATTCGAATGTCTGCTGGTGTTGTTTTTTCCTGTTCGTTGTTTGGTGTTTCAATCCTTGTTTTAGTGGATCTTGCATTCGAATACAAAAAATATATGTGATCTGGATCTTTTGGATTTGTGTTTCAATCCTTGTTTTAGTGGATCTTGCATTCGAATCCAAAATCGCGAACCATAGACCCCATGCTTGTGGAACGTTTCAATCCTTGTTTTAGTGGATCTTGCATTCGAATAAAAACTCAAAACACGGAGTGATAAAAATAACTATATGTTTCAATCCTTGTTTTAGTGGATCTTGCATTCGAATTACCCTTCACTTCCAGTTTTTGAGACTTAAGGCCCTGGTTTCAATCCTTGTTTTAGTGGATCTTGCATTCGAATAACATTATGTTTGATTGTCCGACCTTTCAGATCTGGTTTCAATCCTTGTTTTAGTGGATCTTGCATTCGAATTTTTATGGGCGGTTCGATAACCGCTCGCAAAGGTGGGTTTCAATCCTTGTTTTAGTGGATCTTGCATTCGAATATATGAGTTCATTAGTTGACAAATACGGTAATTGGTTTCAATCCTTGTTTTAGTGGATCTTGCATTCGAATATAGAAAATTCTACAGCCAGATCAATAGCTTCTGTGTTTCAATCCTTGTTTTAGTGGATCTTGCATTCGAATTTTTGAAGGAGAGAATAAGAGAAGCTGAGACTTTCTGTTTCAATCCTTGTTTTAGTGGATCTTGCATTCGAATTTTGTTGCCCGCCGGTTTCAACGAACATGATTGTCATGTTTCAATCCTTGTTTTAGTGGATCTTGCATTCGAATTCACCAACGCCCCCCCCCAGCATCAAAATATGCAAGTTTCAATCCTTGTTTTAGTGGATCTTGCATTCGAATATCGACCGTATAATAATGATTCACCTTAAAGTCTGGGTTTCAATCCTTGTTTTAGTGGATCTTGCATTCGAATTGGTCTAGGCGTGTATTTGTATGTCTCGTTTGTTCCGTGTTTCAATCCTTGTTTTAGTGGATCTTGCATTCGAATCCGAATAGGCTAGATGTGGTAATACGAGAGATGGTGTTTCAATCCTTGTTTTAGTGGATCTTGCATTCGAATTTCTTTAAGCTGATCGTCGACGCAATCAGAACGATTGTTTCAATCCTTGTTTTAGTGGATCTTGCATTCGAATTTGACGGAGTCGACGTTCTGCCTGTTAATGGTGGATGGTTTCAATCCTTGTTTTAGTGGATCTTGCATTCGAATTTCTGTTTTTTCTATTTAATGGTTTCATTTTAAATGTGTTTCAATCCTTGTTTTAGTGGATCTTGCATTCGAATATATTTCTTCTATTTATCCTCAAGCCTTTCATCCTGTTTCAATCCTTGTTTTAGTGGATCTTGCATTCGAATATAATTTTTTTCTCGTTTTCGTCAACGGCTGGCCGGTTTCAATCCTTGTTTTAGTGGATCTTGCATTCGAATAAGACGGCGGGCACGGCCCATACAGAAACTGCATGTTTCAATCCTTGTTTTAGTGGATCTTGCATTCGAATATATCTGGTTCCCTCGTCCGGTTTCACAGTCGTAGTTTCAATCCTTGTTTTAGTGGATCTTGCATTCGAATTTGTCTTCAGAAACCGAAACCCCAAACATGGAATAGTTTCAATCCTTGTTTTAGTGGATCTTGCATTCGAATGCTAATTAGGCGAAATCCGTTGTCCATATCTGGGCTGTTTCAATCCTTGTTTTAGTGGATCTTGCATTCGAATGCCCAGGATTGAATATCTTTTATAATATTGTTGAAAAGTTTCAATCCTTGTTTTAGTGGATCTTGCATTCGAATATGTGAAAACGATAGCTCGAACCTGTGGAACAGTGGGTTTCAATCCTTGTTTTAGTGGATCTTGCATTCGAATTGGGCTCTCCTACCTTCTCGGTATTTTTGAACAGGAGTTTCAATCCTTGTTTTAGTGGATCTTGCATTCGAATATTAACTTGCCTATAAGGGAAAGTTATTTATACTTGTTTCAATCCTTGTTTTAGTGGATCTTGCATTCGAATACAACGTTTCGTTGACGGGCTACACAACAACATTATGTTTCAATCCTTGTTTTAGTGGATCTTGCATTCGAATATTTTACAGTGTCATATAGGCACTATAATCGAAATGTAGTTTCAATCCTTGTTTTAGTGGATCTTGCATTCGAATATTATATTCACTGAAAAAAAAGAAATGGAGTGGAGTTGTTTCAATCCTTGTTTTAGTGGATCTTGCATTCGAATTCTGCTCTTCTGTGATCCCATTGAATGGGGTTGGTTTCAATCCTTGTTTTAGTGGATCTTGCATTCGAATTGAAAAGCACAGCATGCTCAATCTGCCTACTTGTGTTTCAATCCTTGTTTTAGTGGATCTTGCATTCGAATGGCATTTTTTTATTATATTCGTCATCGGTTGACATGGTTTCAATCCTTGTTTTAGTGGATCTTGCATTCGAATTATTAAAGTATATCGATGAAAAACGGGTTCTCTACCTGTTTCAATCCTTGTTTTAGTGGATCTTGCATTCGAATCTGTGTATTCCTGTTTTGCCACAAAAATCACCTGATGTTTCAATCCTTGTTTTAGTGGATCTTGCATTCGAATCCAACAGACGCGGCAGACGTCCCAGTGAACGCTGTTTCAATCCTTGTTTTAGTGGATCTTGCATTCGAATTCGTACCCAAACCCCATAATACTTCTTGATTCAGGGGGTTTCAATCCTTGTTTTAGTGGATCTTGCATTCGAATTTTGAAACATTTTTCAAATATACCCCAGTTTTCGGGTTTCAATCCTTGTTTTAGTGGATCTTGCATTCGAATGGGCAAAAATTTCCGTTATTTGGCCAGAAAAGGCCTGAAATGAGCCCTTTTTCGGAGCTAAAATTCTTGCTGGTAAATTATCAAACCCTTTATAAATACAAGAAAAATTTCATATACGCAGATATTCCGGTAACAGCAATCTAAACACTTTCTATAAGATCTGGGCGTCTTTGGATATAAACCTTTTTGGACAATATCAAGAACCTCCTCAATTATTTTCTCAGCTTTTTTGAAATCAGAACTAGTAATCTCCATTTCTTTGACAAGATTGTTGCTGCGGGTAAAACAGAGATATGCACGGTTTACATCAATACTGTAATTTTCACGGATCAAAAGTGCCTGCAAGACCAGCTGGAATTTATAAGTTTTAAAAATCTTGTCTTTATACTCAGCAAATTTGTATTCAAGAGGAGCGGCAGTCCCGTCTTCAAAGAAGAGCACCTCGTCAATAATTCCTTTAATATGGTGCTGTTTTGAAACAAGAAAAACTTCACTCTCCTTCCTCTTGCAGTTGAGGTTTTGCCATTTTCCATCAAATTCTTTATTTTTCAATAATATTTGGTTATATTATTTATTTTGTAAAAAAAATTATTTAAGGTGATTTAAAACCAATTTAGTACAATATTACACCCTTAATTATAATTATGATCATTTTTACTCTTATAATATAGAAAAAAATTCTATTTAAGTTTTTAACACACAATTAATATTTATAATTTTACGAGGATTATAGAAAGAGATTATATTAAATGCTAATTTTTAAAGCATATATAACATTTATTAGGTCCTCATTATGGATTCCGCATTCAGCGGCATTTAATTGTGAAATTTAAAAGATACTAAATATAATTTTGTGACAAAATAAGCAATTTTAGGCAATTTTTTTACATTTAAAGTATT
>JASGVX010000113.1 GCA_030054735.1 Methanobacteriota archaeon
AGCTGCGTCTGTAACTGGCGATTAAAAGTGGAGAGATATTCCTTTGGGATTTTCAAGAGCATTAACACCACCAATAAGGGTTTAGTGATAAGAACAGATAAATAATTGGTCAGACGGGAGTATTTTGTAATGAGATCCATCCCTTACTTTGAGATAAGTTGCATCAATAAACACATAAGGGATTTCGTGTTCTATTGGTTTTGACAAGAATTCAGAGACCTTTTCATCCAGCTCTTTTCTAATCCTGGAAACCGAAGAGGCTGAGATTCCCTCAACTCCTAAAGCAGTCATGACTTTATTCACTCTTCGAGTGGAAATGCCTTGAAGGTAAGATTCAGCTACAGCAGATAAGATGGACTGTTCAACTCGAGAATATTTCTCAAAGATCTGAGTTTCAAAGGGAAACTCACGGAATTGAAGCTTTAATAATTCAACTTCTACATACTTGGTAAGAAGGGTTCGCGGCTTGTAGCCGTTTCGACTAGCTTTACGGGAAGATGTCCTCTCGTAACGTTCTGCACCGATCTGGAGAGGGCTTCCTCATCCATGACAAGGTATAAAAACCACGTGATTAAACAACGAATTTCAGCTTCTTGATCGACAAGATAATCTTTTATGAGAGAGAATAAGTCTGCTATTGACTCTGCTTCCTTGGTTTTGTGTTGAAAGAAAAAGGATACAGAGGCAATCATAATTTACAGAACTTTCGGTACGCTACCCTTAAATCTCTCTTCTAACATTATGGGTAGAAAAGCCGGGCTCTGAAAGAATAGTCCATAAAATCATATATTTTAAGCATGGCAATTTTTAACTTTGACATTTCGAGTTGATCCCTAATGCACCCAAAAACCCAACAAATCCTCAAAACTTTAGAAGAAATAAATAAAATCCCGCGATGTTCTAAACATGAAGAAAGGCTTTCCCTCTGGCTAAAGGAATGGGCAGTATCCACCGATTTAGAGGTAAAAACCGATGCTGTAAACAACATCCTAATCAAAGTCCCGGCTACTTCCGGATATGAAAGTTCTCCTGTTATTGTACTGCAGGGTCACATGGACATGGTCTGCGAGAAGACCAAGAGCTCGAAGCATGACTTTTCCAGGGACCCTATAAGGTGTATATATGACGGGGACTGGATAAAAGGAGACGGGACATCAATCGGTGCGGACAATGGAATTGCACTTGCCATAGGGCTGGTGCTGGCAGAAGCAGGGAAAAACGGGGATATCGTTCATCCGCCTCTGGAACTCTTATTTACGGTTGACGAGGAGACCGGATTGACAGGGGCTAAAGGGCTTGAAAAAGGATTTATTGAGGGCAGAATTCTGCTGAACCTGGACTCTGAGGATGAAGGAGTATTTGTCATTGGGTGTGCCGGAGGGAAGAATTCACGGATTACGCTGCCGCTTGAGTGGGAAAACTTTGAGTATGGAAAAGGGTGCCGCTTTGGTCTCTTTAAGCTAATGGTAGAGGGATTGGAAGGGGGGCATTCCGGAACTGAGATCATCAAACAGCGGGCTAATGCGCTTCAGCTTTTTGCCAGGGTCTTTTCCGGTCTTCAGGAACAGGTGGGAAAGGAATACATCAGGCTGGCCTTCCTGAGTGGGGGTAGCATCCATAATGCTATCCCGAATTTTACGGATGCATTTGTGGCTCTTGACAGGGAAAAATTCGAAGAGGCTGAGAAGCTTATTTCAGAATTTGGAAAAACTTTCAGGTCCGAATATGCGAAAACCGACCATGAACTTGCTTTGAGTTTCAGAGAAGTTGAACACGGGGTCGTATTCGAAAGTTCCGGAGGAGATGTTAGCAGAAAGGAAGTTCCTGCAAACATGGTCTTTTCATCCAGGACTGAAGAGAAGCTTGTTGCTTTGCTCCTCGGGCTTCCCCACGGGGTCTACAGGATGTCGGACAGGATTCCGGGGCTTGTGGAGACCTCAAATAACCTCGCAAGCGTGCGTACATGGGAAACAGAGATAAAAATCCTCTTAAGCCAGCGCAGCTCCGTCATGTCCAGGCTGGCAGAAATTAGCAAAAAAGTGGAAGCTGTAGCAAAGCTCGCCGGAGCAGAA
Organism: Methanobacteriota archaeon; assembly: GCA_030054735.1. Classification (GTDB taxonomy): domain Archaea; phylum Halobacteriota; class Methanosarcinia; order Methanosarcinales; family Methanosarcinaceae; genus Methanosarcina. Next base: position 2,073 of record JASGVX010000113.1, read on the forward strand.
GTTGAGCATGACGCTGGCTACCCTGCCTGGGAACCCGACATTGAATCAGTGCTGCTTTCAAAATGCAGGCAGGTTTACCTCCAGACCTTTGGCAAAGACCCTGAAATTTCAGTCGTGCACGCTGGGCTTGAATGCGGGGTAATTGGCTCGAAATATGAAGGTATGGATATGATTTCCTTTGGACCTACTATCAAAGACCCTCATTCTCCGGCTGAGAGGGTTTTTATCCCCTCTATTGAAAAAGTCTGGATTTTACTGGAAAAACTGCTAAAGAGTTACTGCTAAGGAATGGTGCAAATTTAATTTCAATGACTTATATCCTACATTGCCATTAATGATATTGGAAAGTGCAATTATAGAGCCATTACCAAAGTGAAAACTTGAAGTAATATTTCAACCATTCCTAAGCTTTTTGGCCCATATCCCACGTTTTGTCCTGTTTAAAACCTATTTCAGGGGATATTTTCATCTCCTGGGGAATATTTTTCTTTCAAAGTTCATTATACCCTAATGGCTTCTTCCCCGGCATAGTCAGCACGCAGTTTATTTTTTTCTTCCTTAGGCAGGTTGGAAATGATGAATTCAAATTTGTTATAATCCCAAGTCCAAAACGTTGAAGTTCATCTCTACCGTCTTTTGCATGACCAAATGTGATTTGATGGCAGAATTGCCATCGATATGTTTGTAATCTCCATAAACGCTAAAACTGCTAGTGTCACATTGAAGAACTTGAGTCCTGATGTTCATGATTCCTATCATTTTCAAGGCAAGTTTCATGAAAAGTTGAGTAGAATCGGCTTCATATATTTAGCATGAAAGTGCTTCCAGGTACTTTCATTTCTTTGTGCCTGTTATTCGAAGAATTTCATATGCGTTTCGTCAAGAGTTCGACCTAAAACATCATCAGTAAGGTCAGATGCAATGAACCCTGAACCAGGGAGTCTTTCAACAGGAAGAGTTTCAAAATACTGAGAGTACATCTAAAGACGACTGTCTACGAAACCAAGACAGTTGAGGATCATTACTTTTACTACAATAGAATGAGACTACTTGTGCTGCCCAACCTTGGGCAGCACTTCATCAATCACTTTTCCAATTTCAAGTTCATCATTAACGGGCATTAGCCTTAGACGCTTCTAAAAAGACTGTTAGGAATGATAAGTGCAACGCTAGAATAAATGGCATGCCACCTTCCCGGTTCCTACATTATTCAATTCAGGCGCTATTTTTTCGCACAAATCCATCTTTTGTGGGCATCTTGTATGGAACTTACACCCTGATGGCGGATTCATTGGATCCGGCATCTCACCTTCTATGGGAGATGCTTTTTGTTCATTGTCCAGACCTGCCACCCTCCCGGATGCAATCAAAGCCTGCGTATAAGGGTGCTTTGGATTCTCAAATACATCTTCCGTACGGCCTGTTTCCACAAGCTTTCCAAGGTACATCACACCCATAATGCTGGTCATTTTTCTTATGACACCCAGGTCATGAGATATGAAAAGACATGAAAAGCCATACTTCTGCTGCATCTCATTCATCAGGGATAAAATCTGAGCCTGCACACTGACATCCAGTGCAGATGTCGGCTCGTCGGCAACAATAAATTGCGGCCTGAGAGCAAGTACCCTTGCCAGCACTACTCTCTGATTTTGCCCTCCGCTTAACTCGTGAGGATACCTGTTAAGATGCTCTTTTTGAAGCCCAACCATTTCTAAAAGCTCAAGTACTTTTTTCCTTATATCTGATTCCGGTACTAAGTCATACAGCTTCAAAGGTTCAGCCACGCTCTCCCATATCCTCATCCTGGGATGTAAAGAGGAATCCGCATCCTGGAACAGGATCTGCATTTTCGGGCGTATTTTCCTCAGATCCTGTTTCTTGAGCCCTGTTATATTTGTCCCATTAAAGACTACGTCCCCAGAATCAGGTTCCATAAGCCTCAAAATGAGCCTGCCAACAGTAGTCTTTCCACAACCGCTTTCTCCAACCAGCCCGAAAGTCTCCTTTTCGCCTATGGTGAAACTAATGCCATCTACGGCTCGGAGATACTTCTTATGCACCAGTCCTTTTGAAAAAGTTTTTTTAATGTCCCGCACCTCAAGCATAAAGGAAACACCTCGTTTTTCTGCCGTTTCCAACTTCATACATTTCAGGATGTTCGTTCCGGCATCTTTCCATGGCATATTTGCATCTGGGGTGAAAGCGGCACCCTTCCGGAACATCAATTAAAGAAGGACTATTTCCGGGTATAGGTTCCATACCGTTCAATGGCAAAGACCGTAAAAGGCCTCTACAATAGGGATGACCCGGATTACTTAAGAAATCCTTGATTTCCGAAACCTCCACTATTTCCCCTGAATACATGACTGCAATTCTGTCACAAAGTTCTGCAGCAACAGCAAGATCGTGAGTGATGAGGAGCATCGATGCTTTCCTGTCCTTCACAAGCTCCCTCATCAGTTCGATTATCTGGGACTGTATGGTTACATCAAGGCCTTTTGTAGGCTCATCGGCGAGTATTAACGCAGGGTTGCACGCAAGCCCCATGGATATCATAGCTCTCTGCCTCATCCCCCCGCTGAATTGATGAGGGTATTCTTTTCCCCTTTCTGCTGGAGACGGTATCTTTGCAGCACGCAGCATTGATATGGCGCTCTGCCATGCATCTGAAAGTTTCATGCCTCTGTGAAGCATGAAAGGTTCCGAAACCTGTAAACCAATTGTCAGGACAGGATTCAAAGAACTAAGGGGGTTCTGAAATATCTGGGCTATCTCCTTGCCCCGGATATCCCGCATCCCTTCCTCGTTAAGACGCAAAAGGTCATTTCCTTTAAATGATATCTTACCTTCGACAACCGTATTTTCCGACAAAAGCCTTAAGATAGACAGCGCAAGAACGGTCTTTCCGCATCCACTTTCCCCTACAAGGCCGAGAGTCTCGTTTTCGAATATATCAAGGCTTACCTGGTTAACTGCCTTCACAACCCCATCACGAGTTACAAAATAGCTCTTAAGGTTCCTGATTGATAAGAGAGTCACTTAATCACCTGCTGCCTGGGGTCCAGAATATCTCTTAATCCGTCTCCGATAAAATTGAATGCCAGAACAGAAATCATTATCAAGGCCCCGGGAACTACAGATAGCCATGGACAATCCCTCAGGAATTCCCGCCCTTCGTTGAGCATGGTACCCCACTCAGGTGTCGGAGGCTGGGCTCCAAGACCAAGGAAACCAAGAGAGGCTATGGTCAATATTACTCCGCCCATGTTAAGGGTAACAAGGACTATGATGGGAGGCAGGCAATTGGGCAGTATATAATGTGTGCAAATATACATTTCGCTGCAGCCCATCGCCCTGGCTCCCTCTATGTATTCTTTTTCTTTGATTGAGAGCGTTGATGCCCTCGCAACCCTTGCGTAATATAGCCATCCTACAAGTGAGATAGCAATTACTGTATTCAAAATCCCAGGTCCAAGTGAACCGATTATGACCAGGGCAAGGATTATGGATGGAAAGGCGAGCAGGACATCAATGAGACGCATTAATATCTCATCAATAAAACCTCCGAAATATCCGGCTGTAATGCCGATAAACACTCCAAAAGATGCAGTGATAGTGACTATGATAAGGCTCAGTTTGAAAGTTGTCTGTGTTCCATGAATCACCCGGCTGAGCTGGTCCCTACCCAGTTGATCGGTACCGAATATATGTTCGGAAGACGGTGGTTTGAGTTTTTCGTCAAGTTCTATCTTGTTTGGATCATAAGGCGCTATGAAATCTGCTGCAATTGCAGTAAAAGCTAAAATCCCGATAATAACAAGTCCAAGGAAAGAAGCCTTATTCCTGAGCAGGTCATCCAGTCTAATGTCTCTGAACCTCAATGCTTACTCCTCCCTATCCTGGGGTCCAAATAGGAGTATGAGATGTCTGTTATAAAATTGATCACAAGGTAAGTGATGGTGATAAAAACGATGCAACCCTGGATCACCGGGATATCTCGTGCAGTTATAGATGTTATAAGAAGCCTGCCAATGCCTGGCCATGCAAAAATGGTTTCAATGATGACAGTACCTCCCAGCAGGTGTCCGAATTCAAGCCCGATTATTGTAATCACCGGAATAAACGTGTTTTTCAACGCATGTCTCAAAATAACCATTCTGTAACTGAGCCCTTTACCTATGGCTGTCCTGATATAGTCCTGCCTCATGACTTCCAGCATACTTGAACGCATGAGTCGCGCAATTACGGCTGAAGCAGGAGTCCCGAGTGAAACTGCTGGCAGTATAAGGCTCTTAAAGTCTCCGTATCCCATTGTCGGTGTCAAGCCTAAAGTGTAGGAAAAAACATAAATTAAAAGGATTGCGAGCCAGAAACTGGGAATCGATATTCCAAGTACGGATATAGTGCTGCAGAAATAATCCGTGAACGAGTTCTGTTTCACGGCAGCAATAATACCTGCAGGTATTCCTATGAGAAGGGAAAGAAGAATACTGACGAAAGCAAGTGTTATGGTTGCAGGCAGCCTTATCAGGATTTCCTCAGTTACAGGGCTATTTGTTTGATATGACGTTCCCATATTTCCGTGTATAGCGTTCCATACCCAGGTGACATATTGGGAGAAAAGGGGTTTCTCCAGGTCATATTTTTCTTTTATTATATCTATTGCCTCATTTGAGGGAGTAAGTTCGACGTTTCCCAGAAAAATGTATTTGGCCATGACCTCCGCACTCTCTCCAGGCAGGCTGTGAAGCATGAAAAATACAAGCGCAGTAGAGGCAATGACTACAAGAATAAACATACCTATTCGTTTTAAGATGATCTCCAGCATTTCACCACTCTCCAGCATAAAAAAAGCCCTTCAGGCTGTCTCCAAAAAAAGTTAATTCTACAATAATGTCAATTTTTCCACTACAAGGTTAATTTATGTCTAAATTTCTCCATTTTAAGTGGGCTTGTTTTTAAAGTTAACGTATCTTATTGTCCAATTGTAGAAATGCTTTGAGTTTTGAGACAGCCTGCCGTTTAGCTAACACAGTCTTTATCTGACAGACTTATTCGATATACATGTCTTTGTTGATGCTGTAATCATGGTGAGCCGGGTTAGGTATGTAGTTTTTTACATTCTTATCCGTGACTACCATATGGTAGTGATAGGCAATGTGCACCTGGGCACAGTCTTCGTCACAAACGATTCTCTGCACTTCCCTGTATGCATCATACCTTTCCTCTTTATCAAAGATAGTCCTTCCTTTCATTATAAGTGCATCAACATTGGGGTTTCTGTAATTGTAGTCATTCTTTTCGGAATAGAAGTTTCCTTCAATGTAGTAGCTGGGATCAGGAATCATCATGCATGCATCCCCGCCAGCAACCGTTATCATACCCCATTCATTTTTTCTGTCGCTGATAGCATCCCATTCCATTATCCTTACCTCAGAATCTATACCGATGTCTTTAAGCATTGATTGGGTAGCCTGTGCAAGGGGTGGCAGCGCTGGTCTCTGTGGCCATGTGTAGAGTGTGATCTTGAACTTCTGTCCTTCTTTGTCTACTATTCCATCTCCGTCAGTATCTTTCCATCCTGCTTCTTCAAGCAGCCCTTTTGCTTTCTGGACATCGTAGGCATAGCCTGTTAAGTTATTATTTCTCCACTCGATACCTGGTGTTATTCCGATCCCATTGGATACTATGGCTCTTCCTAGAAGGATATTATCTACTATTTTTTGCCTGTCAATGGCATAAGCTATAGCTTTTCTTACTCTTACATCGTCATACGGTGCTTTTGAAACGTCCCCGAACTTCAGTTTGTACCCCTGGCAGAGAGGATGTATTATGACATTGAGATTCTTGTCGCTCTCAAGCCTTTTTGTTGATCCCAGAGTGGGTTCCGTAGTAAAATCGATTTCCCCTTTCTCAACAGCCATTTCTCGTGTATTTGGCTCGCCAATACCGAAGATGATCACGACTGAATCTAACTTTGGAGCGCCGTCCCTGTAATTTTCGTTCTTTGCGAGTTTTAGCGTATCAGTTGCCTTATCATAACTGACAAACTTAAAGGGACCGGTACCTATAGGAGTTGAAATTGTGCCTTCTGGACCCTCGTTATTTTTGTAGATCCCGGCAGCTCCGTAGGCCATCTTGCCAGGAAGAGAGGCATCGACAGTGTTAGTGATGATATCCACTGTACTGTCATCCACGACTTTGAGCTCTTTAATATTCAGTCTACCCTGCAGTTCCGGGTTGAGTTTCATACTTCTATCAAGGGCAGTTTTTACGTCATTTGCAGTGACTTTACTGCCATCGTGGAACTCAACATTTTTATTTAAGTAAAACCTCCAGGTACTGTTTTCTACATATTCCCAGGAATCTGCTATAGTCGGTAGAAGTTTGTAATCAGGAGAAATGGATATCAATCCTTCGCTTACCCGGAAGTTGTTCAAGTTAGAGCCAGATAGACCCGGGTCAACACTCTTCAAATTCCATGGATGTCCAATAATCAGTTCTTGCTGAGTATTCTTATCACTGTTACCTTTCTCCACATTGTTTTCGGATGTATCGGGTGCATCAGGTGATTCGGTGCATCCGGAAAATGCGACACAGCTGATCAGTACCGCAAGTATCAGAATTACAAATACTCCAGTAAAGTTTATTTTTTTCATATATATACTTCCCAAACTTTTTACTAAATATTACTACTTTTACTACTATTGCTAATAGTTAATATGAATCTAATATTTAATGATATCCATTAGATCCTACCAAAACAACACTAAAACTAAGGATATAGAATGCTTATTTTGGACTACAGGCATTCATTTCGAATTCCCTCAATAAAAATACGCTCTAAAAACTGATTTTTTAAATAAATAGCCCATAATTATCTTTAAAACTGATAAATGAATGAAATAGGATCTTTATTTGCTTACAGTTTTTATTAATTTTTAAGTAAGGCACCTGGTATCACTTTCTCCCATATGAAATTCAATGCTGAATAGTTACGAAAAAAGACATTTAATCAAATATTTGAAGTATATAAGATCTTTAAATGGAAAGTAAATCATTTAGAGCATGTAATTTAATTTGAGAAGAGATGACACTATATTTAATTAAGGAAACAAGTCTTAATAGTCCTTTAAAAACTGATCTTCTTTCAAGGGGTCTATTAATATGCATACTGCAAATTGTTGAAGGCAATTAAAAAAGCAGAGATCAATGATAAGTTCTCAGCAACTGACATCCTGTTGAAGTTTAGAAAAGTGAAAAATATAAATTTCGGTGAAAAAGTATCATTACTGAAGTTCCTAAGAAAGTAAGAGAATTAGATAAAACTCTCAAATTAACATAAACCCTACAAAAGTGGGAGTTTAGGATAAAAATTAAACATCACCACTGCCAGAATTATATATTTGCTTTATAAATATCACAGCCTCTTCCGCAGTCGTATGGCTTTCCTGTTTTTAAGAAACGAGATTCAAACCAATCCTGAATGATAAAATCCGCAAAAACAGGCTGAAGATAAGTCATTGAAACTTAATGGAAAAGAGATGGAATAGTTATCAAAAGCACAAGTTTACTTGTTTTAATTCAATCAAATTTTCATACTTAGTGTTAAATCATAACTATTTTATGTTATTAGTTTTTATAGCTTAAAGTAGATTTTATAGCTTACAATACCATAAAATTTAGTTTTTATTCTGGTAGGTACCATGACAGAAAACACTTACATTCGTACTAAGAATTTTTGGAGCAGCCTCCGCAACCTGGTCATTCGTTACAAAGATTTTTTGCTTGACCCTGGAACGTTATTTACTGTAGCAAGCGGTGTTTTGCTTATAATAGCAATAGCTGTTTATCCGCAAAACATGTTGTCACATCACAATGACGGTGAAGGCGACTGGTTATATTTATTGTCTGCACTGATTGGATCATCGTTCATATGGTGGTCTGCCTACCAGGGTATCAAAGAAAGAGATTTCACTGCTGACATTCCGGTTACTATTGCAACAATTGCTGCTATTGCTATCGGGGAATATTCAGCGGCTGCTGTCGTAGCCGTACTCTTGCTTCTTGGGGGTATGCTGGAAGAAATGGTTTCTGCAAGAGCGGGAAAGGCGCTGGAATCTCTTGCAAAGTTATTGCCCGACAGAGTCACTGTCAGACGCGGCGGGCATGACGTTGTAGTGCCGCTTGAAAATGTCGTCACAGGAGATCTAATCCTGGTTAAGTCGGGAGAACGTATTGCTGTTGATGGAACTGTTATTTCAGGCACTGCATCAATAAATCAGGCCGCTATTACCGGAGAAAGTCTTCCTATTGAGAAGCAATCTGGAGATACGGTTTTTGCAGGCACTCTCAACGAAGTAGGCGCAATGGAAATATTAGCCACTAAAATTGGAAGTGAGACTACCCTGGGACAGATCCATCGTCTAATTGAAGAATCCCAGACACAGAAGCCAAAAATAGAACGACTTTTGAATCAGTATGCTAAGGTTTACACCCCAACTGCAATTGTTTTAGGTGTCTTGCTCTGGTGGTGGAGTGGAGACCTGATGCGAGCAATAACCATGCTAATTGTATTCTGTCCGTGCGTAATGGTACTTGCTACTCCTACAGCACTGGTAGCTTCGGTTGGTAACGCGGCATTAAGAGGAAATCTAATTAAAAAAGGATCTACCGTAGAATCCATGGCAAAGATAGACACTGTTATTTTTGATAAAACCGGGACATTAACTCATGGTGAACCAGAGCTTTCCAGCATCATACCACTGAAAAACTATAGTGAAGAGGACTTATTGTTATTATCTGCTATTGCAGAAAAGTTTAGTGAGCACCCTTTTGCAAAAGCCATTGTCAAAGCTGCAGAAGAGAAAGGTTTCTCAATCCCTGATCCTGAATCTTTTGAATCCTTATCAGGAATTGGCATAAAGGTTAAAACGGAGGGAAAAAACATCTTTATAGGCCGGCCTAAACAGGTATTAGGGCTGGATATGCCATTTTCTCTCGAAGTTGAAGAAAAAATTGAAAAACAATTTCAATTGGGTCGCAATGTAGTCATAATAGGGATTGAGAATGAAGCTGCAGGAATACTAACATTTGAGGATAAAATTAGGCAGGAGTCAAAAAAGTCGATAGAGAAACTCCATAAACTTGGAATGAAGACAATAATGGTCACCGGTGACAGCAAAGCCGTGGCGGAAAGGATAGCTAAAGTACTGGATATAAACGAGGTCTATGCCGAAGTAATGCCCCAGGAAAAGGTCGAAATTGTAAAACGCCTGCAATTAGAAGGCCACAAAATTATCTTCGTTGGCGATGGTGTTAATGATGGTCCGGCACTTGTCACTGCTGATGTAGGGATAGCAATGGGACTTACAGGAACAGATGTGGCAATAGAGACTGCAGATGTCGGGCTATTATCAGACGATCTCTCAAAAATCCCTTATCTTATAAATATCTCTCAAAAGACTATAAAAACTATCTGGCAAAATGTTGTTTTCTCTCTTAGTATACTCGCAATGGCAGTTATATTGACTATACCCGGGATACTGACTCCAGTAACAGGAGCATTATTGCATGAACTATCATCTATTCCAGTGATAATGAATTCTGCAAGGCTGATCACTTACAAACCTGAAAATTGAGAGTGAGCAAAGATCCTCAGATGTATAATTTTGTTTTTATAGAACAGGCTCTGAAATTCTTTCCAGGTCGATAGAGATAGATTATATTTGACCAGTGAAGTCCACTATGTAGATAAAGCCCTGAACATTTTGGACTTCCATAATATTGGCCTTGTACAAAAACGGTGATTAGACTTCAGATCTCTCAGGAATTTACAAAGCAGTACAGATAAATAGTCAGTACTTTAAATAATACGATATTTTGTGTTTAAATACGAAAATTTGTCCTTACTGGAGCTGTGAAACCGCTGGATGCAAATGACACCATAAGCAGCCTTATCCAAAACTCAATAGGAATGGAGTTTATCCTGCTACCTTCAGGAGAATTTGAAATGGGCTCTCCGTCAAATGAGAAACGCAGAAAGCTCTGGGAAAGCCCTGTGCACAGAGTGTCTATAAAAAAGCCATTCTATCTTGGCAGGTATCCGGTTACTCAGGAACAGTGGAGTAGAATTATGGGAAGTAATCCCTCATTTTTCAGGGGTGAAAAGCACCCGGTTGAAACTGTTTCCTGGGAAGATGCTCAGGCATTTATTCGAAAACTCAACGCTGTTGAAAATATTGGCGATAAAAGCTCAGTCTATAGGCTTCCAACAGAGGCAGAGTGGGAATATGCAGCAAGGGCAGGAAATTCAGACAGCTACTTTTTTGGTGATGATGAATCAAAACTTAAAGAATACGCCTGGTTTCTTGAAAACTCTGGATTTGAAACTCATCCTGTGGGCCTGAAAATGCCCAATACATGGGGGTTTTATGACCTTTACGGAAACGTGTGGGAATGGGTGCAGGACGAGTACCACATCAGCTACAAAGGGGCGCCTTCAGACGGAAGAGCATGGGAAAACCTTTTCCCTAGAGTTTCCTTGCCTGTAAGGATAAGAAGGGGAGGAGGCTGGAACGGAAACGCCGGGTGCTGCAGGTCAGCTGAAAGGCTTTTTGCGGCACAGGATATGAAACTTAACAGCCTGGGGTTCAGGGTTGTTAAAGAGGTTTGATTATCTGCCACTTCCCCTCAGTCCGATCAAGATTCTTCAGCAAACACGAGCCATATACTTCTCAGATGGATAGGGCTTTTTCCCGGGTTGTGTACCAGTCTCAAAAAAATGACAGGCATTTTCGAGATCATTGACGAGAATTGCTGACACGTCTGAAGTGAAGTTTTCTCTTAGAACGATTCGCATGATCTCTATATTTTCCGCATTTTTAGAGAGACAGCAGGCGGGAACTATCCAGCTTATACCCTCAGTTTATACGAAAGCTGCTGCAGAGAATAACCCTTCTCTTTTATTTGTCTGAAGGAAATTATAGGGAACCTTTCTCCTTTACTCAGCATTTCAAAATGGCCCAGCCTTTCAACCCCAACGGCTAGGTCTCGGGAGACTTCAAGGATATTTTTCATTGTTAGTATAGCCAGCTCTTCCAAACCTCAAGATATTGTAATACTGACCCACAACCATTGCACTGCCTCATGAAAAGTTAAGTGTGTACGAATCTCCCATTTCTCCAGGGTTGTAAACATGGAAAATCAGGTCTTCGGGGAGATCACTTTTATCACGGAAGATCAGCTATCCAGGATCCGGATAAGTCAGTCCTTACTTATGCCCTGAAACGTTTATAGATTTGACTCTTTCCAGTATGAAATCCCGCTAAAAACTATGTTCTTTAAAAGGCAATATGAAGCCGCCACTTGCAGCACCTATGTTGATAGGTATATCCCATACTTTTTCGTTATTATACTTGAGAAGTAAATCATTAATATCCACTACAGTACCGATTTCTCCTGTATAAGTAGTTCCAGTACATAACCAATACAGATGGTGTTCTCATCAATATGCTTTGAGATTGTTTTGGCAGTAATCGTACGCCTCTTTTTGTCAGCAGGGACTTTTCTTGCCTCAACATCAAAAGACCGCACGCAAATTGATTTCCCAAAAAAAAGATAATTTGATTTCCCATTATTTATTCGGCACCCTTAACCCCCGCCCATTTTTTGGGCAGGGGTATAATATTTTCAGGTGCTCTCGGCAATTTAGGAGGCGATTAAAATTTGTGTCTGTCGGGTAGAGACATTTACCTATACTACTAATTGGTATTTAATACTTTTGATATTTATCTTGCTACTTGATACTAATGAAATTCATAATATTCTTACGTAAATATAAGCGTCGGTTTTTTCAGGAAAAACGCATATGAAATTCTTCGAAAAACAGGCACAAAGAAATGAAAGTGCTGGAAAGCACTTTCATGCTAATCAAAGTTGCGCTGGCGCACCCCGCAGCAAGCTAGCGGGGTATTCGACTATAATAAAAACAGGAAAAAAGAACAAACTTACGGAGATATAAAACCTAACTCCGCCTTTTTAAGCGCATAAGGTTCTTCTGAGATCCTATTATGTGCTTAAACTTAAGCGTATGAATAATAAGTTCTAATTTAAAATAACAATCATCTAAGATAGTAGATTAGTTAAATTAGATTTATGCGCTTAAATTTTGGGAACTCAGGATAAAAAATATTTGAAAAGAATGATTAGTATACGGTCTTCTGGGAAAATGACAAAGGATGTTACGCCGTTTCAATATCTAACCACTTAAGAGCCTGAGCTTCTTGAATAAAAACATTAAACCTGAAAATAAAGCTTTTATGAGGGCTTCATTTAGAAAACTAAAAGCAGAAAATACATAAAAAAGCCTTTGAGAACGCAATCAAAGCATAATTAGATGTCCACCTGAAAACACTTATCCATATTTATTTCACTGTTTTGGTACTTTTTAATGTCTCTATTTTTCTTCTCTTTACTGTTTTCTGTTTCTTTCTTCCTTTTCCAGGGCCGACTGATAAGCTGGTGGAGGTGTCCATAAACTTTGGATTTAAAACTGAGGATTGAAAAGGTGTTTTTCATGTCTTATTCGAAAGGACAGATATGAGTTTATACCTCATGTGGAATAACTGCATGACTTGAGAACCAACCTTATTTTTGCAGTCCTTCAAGCACTTTTTCAGCTTTTCCTCTTACTTCTGCAAAGATATCTTTCCCTTTTGCATCAATTCCTACTATGAGAGGCCCAAATTCCTCAACCCTGAGAACCCAGACAGCTTCAGGCATTCCAAGATCATGCCAGTGGACGGTTTTCACCTCTTTTATCAGTTCAGCGGCAAGGGCTGCACACCCTCCTGTGTATGCAAGATAAGCAGATTTGCCTTTCATGGTTTTGGAAACAGATTTCATCCCGCCTTTCCCTATAATTGCCCTTACTTCATGGGCTTTCAGGAGAGGAGGAGTCATTTTTGACATCCTGCCGCTGCTTGTCGGACCTGCCGAAACTACTCTCCAGCCGGTTTTGGTCTGCTGCATAAGGGGACCGCAATGATAGATAACTGCCCCTTCGAGGGAGAACGGAAGTTTTTCTCCTTTTTCTTTCATCTCAAGAATTCTTGCATGGGCTTCGTCCCTGGCTGTCAGGATCTCTCCTGATATATATACGATGTCTCCGGCGTTGAGTTTCTCAATGTCCTTTATCCTCAGCGGGGTCTGCAGGTGATACTCCATTATTCTTCACCCCCTAACACGACTGAAGCATGTCTATTCGCCCAGCACTGTATGTTTATGGCAACAGGAAGGGAAGCAGTATGGCAGTGTGCGGTTTTCACATGCACGGCAAGTGCGGTTGTGCTACCACCAAGTCCCATACAGCCGATTCCAAGAGAGTTTACTGCCTCAAGGACCTCTTTTTCAAAAACGCTCATGGGGGTGTCGAGGGGTTCAAGGAGAGCTTCTTTTGCAAGCCTGGCGGCTTTGTCAAAGGAACCTCCTATGCCCACGCCAAGAGTAAGAGGGGGACAGGGCATCCCGCCTGCATTAATCACTGTTTCGAGCACGAAGTTTTTGATACTGCCAAGTTCGGTGGGGTTCAGCATCCGGAGTGCACTCATATTTTCAGAGCCCGCGCCTTTTGGGGCAACAGTGACCCTGAGCTGCTTTCCGGGCACAAGCTTCCAGTGAATATCCGGGATTCCTGCTCCAATATTATTCCCGCTATTTTTGCGGGTCAGGGGGTCAACTGCATTGGGGCGGAGAGGGATTTCAAGGGTCGCAAGGACGGCAGCTTCCCTGATTGCTGCTTCAAGGTCAAAGCCTGGGTGGAACTCGCTCCCGAGTTCCACAAAAAAGATCATGATGCCTGTATCCTGGCACATGGGGACTCCATGATTTTTTGCAAGCTCTATATTTTTCAGGATTGCCTGGAGCTGGGATTTTGCAACCGGGCTTTTTTCCCGGGCTTCAGCTTTCCGGAGTGCATCCACAACGTCATCAGGAAGCTCGATTTCTGCTTTTCTCAGCAGGTCTGCAATAGACCGGATGATGCTATCACGGCTTAGTTTTGAAGACAAAAGATCACCATTTAAAAGAAAATGAATTTTTAATCTAATGGATAAATAAGAATACAGGTAATGAAGTTATGCATATTGTAAAGCATTATCTAAAATACAGGGGCGCTATTTGATTTTAATGTTTAACCTTAACTCCGACTTTTTGTATGGAATACACTAAAATCAATATTTATTTTATAAGTTGTTTCAGTCCTTTTGTTTATGATTTTGATGAAAAAGTGGATGAAAAATATATTCTCACTCAATAGGGG
>JASGVX010000114.1 GCA_030054735.1 Methanobacteriota archaeon
TTGATCGACAAGATAATCTTTTATGAGAGAGAATAAATCTACCATTGACTCTGCCTCCTTATTTTTGTGATGAAGAAAAAGGATACAGAGTCAATCATATTTTACAGAACTTTCGGTACGCTATCAAAAAATGGGTTTTGACGGAGGAATTTTGAAATTTCCCGATTTTTTCAACCTTTTGCCTTCATTGAAATAATTTTTATTTCCATTCCCAAAGCTTCAACTGAGAAATTAACCCAAATTTGATAGATCCTGCTAATTAATACAGTATTTTCTTACACAAAACACATTACATTGACACATTACATTTAAGTAATATGGTAAATGTCAAAAAATCATAAGATTCAAGACAAAACATTAAATTGTATGATAAAAACAGAAGCATGAAGCCCTCTTAGATATTATAAACTCTATGCTTCTGTCAAATATGGGTTTCAGAAATAACAGCTCAAGCATGTAGCAAAGCCCCTGAGAGAAGAGAAAAGTGGACACTTGTACTGCTTACGGAAAAATTGAAGAAAAAAGAAGGGAAATGCTCAATATTAATTAGTGAGCACTGCCAAACTTAAGTTTTAAAGATATCAATTAAAGTTCATTCCAAGATCTTTAAGCCCATTTAGTTTTGCAAGATTGATAAGTAACGGTGTGAGAGATTCCACAGTATTTGCCTGTTTAAGAGGACCTCCATCCAGAGGTTTAAGGCATCCCATATTTCGTGTGAGTTCCATAACAAATTTCTTTGCTTCAATATCATCACTACATATGATTGTGTCATAAACGTCTTTGCATTTAGTAATATCCTTAAGCTTTGCTGCAGGGATATTATGATATGCTGCAACGACTTTAGTAGATGGCAGGACTTTTTCCCGGATTAAAAGAGCAGCCGAACCTTCTGATGGAGCTTTGTAGATAAAAAGGCTCCCCTCTTTTACCATGGGAACAACAGGAGTGATAAGAATCTTGTTTTCAAGTTCATCCCGGATTTCGTCCAGCAGAGACAAAACATAATCAAAACGGATTGAGAGAATGATTAGTTCGGCTTCTCGAGCAGCTTCAAAGTTTGTATTTCCCGTGATGGTTATCTTAGATGTATCGAACCCTAAATTTTCTAGATTTATTAAGACCTGCTTTGCAGATTCTTCCGCACTTTCCTTAGATCTGGAACCAATAATTACTTCATTCTTTATGCCTTCGAGCGCAATATTTTGAAGGGCTAACCTGAGAATCATTCCTTCTCCTAAATTGCCGGTTCCTCCAAGAATAGCTATTTTTAATTTTTTGTGATTCAATGAAAAGACCTCCATTTCTTTACCAATTTGCTATTCAATTGCTACATTGGCAATGTAAAACCCGTTACAAAAATTTTCTTTTTATGTTTTGAGGTTATAACTGGCACCTTTATGTACCATTTTTCTGGGGGATAAAAATGATAAGTTTGGTAAATCTGAGTTTTTTCACTTATTTTATGAAACGCACATGATATTCTTCAAATAACAGGCACAAAAAATGAAAGTACCTGAAAGCACTTTCATGCTAAATAACCAAATCTTTTGCGATGGAACCTTGCCTTTTTCTCATCTTTTCGCAAGGATGGCGGGCTGGAGTAGAGAGAAGTAGAGGGTTATCCCCCTACCAATGTATTCCCTCTAACATATCTATTTTTAGATGTAGTATCCTCCATTTACATCTATAATCTGGCCCGTTATGTATTCCCCGTCTTCAGATACAAGGTAAGCCACTGCTCCAGCTACTTCGGATGGTTCCCCGAGTCTTCCAAGAGGTATCTGGGAAATAATTTTATCCAGTATATCTTTTGGAATCGCTTTGACCATTTCAGTCCCTACAAATCCTGGTGCTACTACATTTACAGTTATACCTTTACTCGCAAATTCCTTTGCCAAAGTTTTTGTCAGACCAATCAATCCTGCCTTTGAGGCTGAATAGTTTGCCTGCCCAAAATTACCCATTCTTCCTATTACTGAGGAAATATTCACGATTCTGCCATATTTCCTCTCGATCATACCATCTATAACTGCTTTGCTACAATAAAACGCACCGTCGAGGTTCACAGATATGACCTCAGACCACATCTCGGGTGTCATTTTTACGAACGACTTATCCCTGGTGATGCCTGCATTATTAACGAGGATATCAATCTTACCTAATTCCTTCACAACCTCGTCTCGCATCTTAATCACTTGCTCAAAATCGTTCACGTTAGCTTGAACTATACAGGAACGCCTGCCCATAGAGTTTATCGCATCCGAGACTTCTTCAGCGTGCTCCTTTGAGGCCTGATAGTTTATAGCTACGTCCGCACCCTCTTCTGCTAATCGCAGAGCAATAGCTCGACCAATCCCGCGTGACCCTCCGGTAACTAAAGCGACCTTACCTTCCAGATTTTTTTTCTCTCTCATAGTGCTCACCTTTTTACCACCATGGCAATACCCTGACCTCCTCCAATACAAAGAGATGCAAGACCATAGGTACCTTTTCTTTTACTTAACTCATGCAAGAGTGTCACTAAGATGCGGGTACCACTGGCTCCTATTGGATGTCCAAGGGCTATAGCACCACCATTGACATTTACTTTCTCAGGGTTCAATCCAATTTCTTCCCTAACCACAATGCTCTGTGCGGCAAAGGCTTCATTGAGTTCAATCAGGTCAAGTTGATCAACGCTTATGCCCGCGTGCTCTATGGCCTTTCTGCTTGCTCCAACTGGCCCTAAGCACATTACCTCCGGTGGTACTCCATAGAGCCCATATCCTGCAATTGTGGCCATGGGCTTAATACCCTTTTCTTCGGCTTTTTCTTCGGACATCAAAAGGACTGCTGCGGCTCCATCATTAATCCCAGATGAGTTGCCTGCAGTTACTGTGCCGCCTGCTTTAAAAGCGGGTTTTAGCTTTGCGAGGGTTTCTATTGTCGTGTTGAAGCGTGGGTATTCATCGGTATCAAAGATTACAGGTTCGCCTTTCGGCTGGGGGATTTTTACTGGGGTAATTTCATCCTTGAACCTTCCTGCCTTGATTGCTGCCTCTGCCTTATTCTGACTTTTCGCCGCGTATTCATCCTGCGCTTCCCTGGTTACATTGTAACTTTCGGCTGTGTTCTCAGCAGTCATTCCCATATGGAAATCATGGAAGACATCCCACAAACCATCATTTATCATCAAATCAACAACTTTATCATGGCCCATCCGTACTCCCCATCGGTTGTTTTCCAGGGCATACGGAGTATTCGACATGCATTCTGTGCCACCTGCGAGAATTACATCCGCATCTCCTAGCATAATCATCTGAGCCCCAAGAATCACCGATTTCAGACCCGATCCGCATACTTTGTTCACACAATAGGCGGGAACCTCGTTTGGAATTCCTGCATAAATTGCAGCCTGTCGTGCCACATTCTGGCCATGACCGGCGGAAAGGACATTTCCTAAAATGACTTCTTTAACTTCATTTGTCTCAACACCTACCCGTGTTAAGGTATCCTTCAATACCAGAGAACCAAGATGTCCTGGATCAAAAGATTTCAAACTCCCCCCAAACTTTCCGATTGCAGTCCTTGTTGCTGATACAATAACTACTTTATTCATATTTTCGCCTTCCTATACTAAGTTTTGATAAAGTAATTTAATTGTTTCCTATTGGTTGCACTAGTGTCAAGAACGCTTAATTATTAATCACCTATAGGGCTTACGCAATTGAACTGAAAACCATAAGCGGAAAATACTTAACCGTATAACTCAGACTAATGCTGACGAGTCCGCATGTGCCTGATTTTACTCCTCAACTGCGTAAGTCCTAACCTATTAGATCTGAATCCTTGTGCTCTGAAGGTATAATACCAAAGACAATATGCAAAAATTAAATCACAATGACACTAGTTTGCAAAAATCCCTTACCGTTTTTCTCACATCAGCGACAATAAATTTAGCTCCTTCTTTTACAAATAGATTTGCAATCTCCTTTCCAATATCTCCTCCTGCACCTTTAATAGTCATAACTTTATTTTAAATTCTCATTTTTCGTCTTTATACGCGTCGCTTCCTTCTTTGCTCAATATTTTCTTTTGCAGGATTTTCTTCTACCTCTTTAGGTTTTTCTTCTACCTCTTTAGGTTTTTCTTCTCCCGTTTGATCGGGTAAAGACTTAGGCTTTAACCACTCAACAATCGTAGGGCAGACTTCTTTCTGGGATTTGGAGCCCACAAACATGCCTGCATGGCCAGTCGAGATAACCAGAGTCGTTTTATCGTCACTCGATACCACATCACTAAGCGGTTTACTTGCTTCATTTGGAACGAGGTGATCAAATTTCCCCATCATGTTTAGCAGGGGCATGGTGATATTTTTCAAATTGATAGTTTTTCCACCAAGCATCATCTCATTTTTTATCAGGAGGTTTTTCTGGTAACAGTCTTTTAGAAACTGTCGGTAAGCCTCGCCAGCCTGACTGGGACTGTCGAATATCCACTTCTCCATTCTAAGGAAGTTCTTCATAGTTTCTTCGTTTCGAAGCTCACATTCCTCATCATCGTCACATTCCATTCGCTCAAATAGACCAATATACTTGTCAATCATTGTCCTGCAAGGGTCTGCAAGCAGGAACCCTATATTAAGGATATCACCGGGCACTATTCCATAGTAGTCTACGATTTTGTCCACGTCCAGGCTCTTCGACCAGGCAAAAAGAATTCCTTCATCAGTATCAAAGTCAAATGGAGCCACAAGAGTGATAAGGTTCTTCACTTTCTCAGGATGTAAGGCAGCGTACATCACAGAAAAGGTTCCTCCCTGGCATACGCCAAACAGCGTTATCTTATCTACTCCCTTCCTTTCTCTAACCTTATCCACAGCTGTATTGATATACCCGTTCACATAATCGTCAAGTGTGAGATATTTGTCCAGTCCGGAGGGATATCCCCAATCAATAAGATACACATCAAAACCTTCATCCAGTAGCCTCTTTATCACACTTTTATCGGGCTGAAGATCAAGGATATAGTATCTGTTCACAAGAGCATACACAATAAGTATAGGAGTATGGTGTGTTTTCTCTACGGTAGGAATATAATGGAGGACTTTCATTTTATTTTCGGTATAGATGACTTCAGAAGGTGTCATTCCAACCGAATAGTCTGGATTTTTTAAAAGTACTTCCATCCCTCGTTTGAATTTTTCGATGTCTCCCATAAATATAGGTTTGTACATGAAATCTCCTCCCTCAAAAAATATGTCATTTTTTCATTGACAGCTCTTTCACCTGACTTGACAATTCCTTAACTGTTTTCTGTAAAGAATATAGTTCTTTCTCAATTTCATCGATATCGGTTTTTGTTGGAAGATTCATCGGTTTCAGGTAAGTTTCTTCGAGCATTTCCCGGTTAATTTTTTGAAAATCTATGAAACGCGACATGAACTCCCCTAAATCCTTTGAAAAATGATCAGATTTAAGGAATTCGTGAAAAGTCTCGCTAGATATATCCATCCATATTTTGTAGAAGTCTTTGTATTGCCCAGGACTGATGTTTCCATCTATCATCTCGCTTTCTGTCTTTTCACGAACCTTGCGCATTGCATCCATGTACACAATCATGAAATCGGTATTGGATTTCATCCATACCGTATTGAGATTGACAAAGGCCGAGAAACCCTTCATCTGTTTTTGGAAGATCTCACGTGTAGGCCCCATAGCAGGCATCTCAACAACCCTGCCAAGGGTATTCTGATAGGTTTTTAACCAGAAATCAAAGAATTCCTCTGTGGATTTAAAAGAGGATTCAGTATTGGAATTTTCCATATTAATACCTCATGGATTTAATATCCATTTTATTACTTCAACCACATCTTTGCCATCATGTTAAAAGTGTCTGT
Source organism: Methanobacteriota archaeon (assembly GCA_030054735.1). GTDB lineage: Archaea > Halobacteriota > Methanosarcinia > Methanosarcinales > Methanosarcinaceae > Methanosarcina. Next base: position 5,882 of record JASGVX010000114.1, read on the forward strand.
ATATATCTTTGCCATTGAATATTCCTTTGCCATTATTTTCATAGGCTCCATAATTTCTTTCATCGGGCTTGCTATGGGCATGTCCTCAAAGAAGCTGTCAAAGGTTTTTTCGTACATCTTTACCCAGAGAGTATAGAAATTCTCATATGCGTTTGGATCATTGCTTTGTTCTGAGATTTCTCTGGACATTTGTGCGAGTTTTTCAAGTGCTTCTATCCAGATTTTGTACACTTTCAGATAATTATTGGTGTTCTGCAAGAAGTCCTCGAAGACCTCTTTTGAAGGCTGTATGGATCGGAAATCGAAGATTTTGCCACAGGTCTTCTGGTAGGTATTCAACCAGAGATTATAAAATTCCTTATACGCTTCAGGGCTTGCGTCTTCTCGGGAGAGCTCTGACATTTTGTAGTAGAACTCCCATATAAATTCGGCCCATGGCTCATACATCTTGACAAATAAATTCTTCCATAGCCTGGATACCTGAACAAGAGAAGCTGAATAGATATCTGGGATACATTTATAATTTTTAAATATCTCGTTAGTGCCCATCGTGGCAGGCAGGTCAAGAAGGTCGTCGAAGATTTTCTCATACGACTTCATCCACATGGTATAGCATTCCTTATATAGTGCCGGATCTTGCTTGTCCTGAAGTACCTGTCTTGTTTTCTGGGTATTATTATCTAACTCGTCAATCCATGATCTGAAAAGTTTATTTGATTCCTCAGCGCTTGCCATGAATTTTTCGAGCAGCTCATTAGTGGATTCTGGTGTTGGTATTGGATAAAATTTACCAAAGGTATTCTGGTAAGTTTTCATCCAATCGTTATAAAATTCCTTATACTTCTGCGGTGCAGCTTCTTGTGATATTTCTGCCGTTTTCTCATTTAGTTCTTTCATGGATTCAAGCCAGGGCTTATATAGTGTTCGATAAGAATTCTCCCACATCTTTGAGGCAGCAATGTAGCTGTCAGCCCAGCTCATAAAAAAGTCTTTTTGTTCTTTTCCTGTTGAAGATTTATTCTCTTCACCTTCATTCACCATAGATTTTCACTCCTCTTTCTTTACCTTTCACTGACAATTCCATTGAATTGAACAGGCCCTCTCATTTCATCCACTCCGCTATATGAAATGAAGAAGTAAATGAAGAATTATTATTCAGTACTGCTAAATAACTTATTTTGTTATTTAATTTTAAAGCAGTATACTTAATTTGCTGTAAAATTATAAATATCAAAAAATTATTGTATCGAAAATCCAACATCATGCGGTCAATTTATCTTGCAAGATACAAGAAATTGCCTTCAAATTTACAGCAAATTCGTAACACTGTCATTATTATATCATTTGTCTAAAATCACAGAACATCTACACTAGCTATTATGACCTGTATCTATTTAATTCATTCGTTCATCGGCAATATCGAGTTAACGATTCAACCTGCATTCGGTAATACTATGTATTATTTCAAAATCGGAATCAACAAAAATTATGAAAAATTAAATGTCGATCTGCCGACAGAAGGTTTGAAATTAAATTTGCACCATTCCTTAGCATCCGTGATCGAAGTCACATTTGAGCCTTCGATGGCAATTAACTGGTTAGTTTCATCACGGTTTCGAAGAACCAAAATAAGTACAACCTTAATACCCAGGATAATGATGATGTTCATAGATAAAAAAGGGAAGGAAAAAAGTACTTTCATTTCTTTGTGCCTGTTATTTGAAGAATTTCATATGCGTTCATATTATCTTGACTATGCCTGAAGATACTGATTTATTCTTTAATTATTATTTAATATATATAATCTCTTTACATATTTATGCTCTCTGCTACTCAAGTTTACTTGTTCTGATCCATTAGCTCCCATACTTGAGAGATTTATTTACCTTCAAACTAATTTTATAAGCTCACACGCATCTGTTTCTTTTTACCGTAACCTTTATGTATTGATTAACTCAATTTAACTTTAGTTAATTCTACTAATCTTTACTTGATATCTTTGCGGTGATCCTATGCATATAATGGAAGGTTTTTTACCTGCTCCATGGTGGCAGGCCTGGTTTGCAGTATCAATCCCTGTGATACTGTACGGCATCTATAAAATGAATAAGCTGGTGAGCGAAAAACGAGAGATACTGCCTTTACTTGCAGTCGCAGGTGCGTTTATTTTCGTTCTATCTTCCCTCAAACTTCCTTCAGTAGTGGGAAGCTGTTCTCACCCCACAGGAACCGGGGTTGCAGCAATTATATTCGGTCCAGCAATATCCGCAGTGCTTGGAACTATCGTGCTTCTCTACCAGGCACTTTTCCTTGCGCACGGAGGGATTACAACCCTTGGAGCAAATGTCTTTTCCATGGGCATTGTGGGCCCGATTGTGGCTTATCTTATCTATAAGGCAGGAATGAAAGCAAAGCTCAATTTCTATGCTGTGGTTTTCCTTGCTACAGCTTTTGGGGACTGGGCAACTTATGTGGTCACTTCTGTGCAACTTGCCCTTGCATTTCCTGCTGGAGATGTGCTTACCTTCGCAGGCTTCATGAGCTCGTTTGGCAAATTTGCTACAGTCTTTGCAGTCACCCAGGTGCCTCTTGCTATCATGGAAGGAGCTCTCAGTGCTTTGCTCTTCAAGTATGTGGTCAATGTCAAGAGTGATATACTGGTCGAAATGAAAGTGATTGAAGATGCTGCTGTGAAAAAGCTGAGAGGGACTTCCGTATGAGCAGAAAACTTGAAATTATCGTACTTGCCATTTTCCTGGCATTTGGAGCACAGTTCGTTTATATGTCATCCACAACGGATGCTGAGTATGGAGGAGCTGATGGGGAAGCTGAAAATGTTATAAACGAAATCACCGGTGGGGCCTACGAACCAAATGCAGAACCTTTCTGGGAGCCTCCAAGCGGTGAAATCGAAAGCCTTCTCTTTGGCCTTCAGGCAGCTATAGGTGCAGGGATCATAGGTTACTTCTTTGGGTATTACAACGCTAAAAAAAGCCATGAAAACGAACTTGGATACAAAGGGAAAAACAAGTCTGAAAGCGACAGGCAATCGCTATAATCTCTTCCTCCCTGTTTTCTTTCCTTCCCACTCGGGAGGAAAGTTTTTATCTTTTGCCTTTTATTTTAAATCCTGATTTTTGATAAACCTACTATCTGAGGGTTCTATAATATGACCAATATCCTTGATGATTATGCGCTTATGAGCCCTCTCAGGCACATAAACAACTGGTTGAAGCTGGCAATAGTCTTTTTCGGGCTTCTTGCAGGAGTCTCATCCACATCCCCTATAACTCCTCTTTTCATAGCCTTTTGCATGAGCTTTGCAACAGTTGCTTTCGGCAGGGTCCCCCTTAAGTTCTACCTGAAGCTAGTTCTCGCCCCAGCAGGCTTTGCGCTTACTGGAGTGATTATTATCGCCTTCTTTTCAGGATCAGGGCAGGAACTTATCTCCTTTGAACTTGCAGGTTATCCTCTAGCAATAAGGGCAGACGGGCTTGAGCTTGCTCTCCTTGTGCTTTCACGGTCCCTGGGCGGGATGTGCTGCCTTTACTTCCTTGCGCTTACAACCCCTATGATAGAACTCTTTGCCGTGCTCAAGGCTTCCAGGCTTCCGGAATCTTTTATAGAGCTTTCAATGCTGATTTACAGGTACATCTTTGTTTTCCTGGACATGGCTCTTTCCATAAAGTATGCCCAGACTGTAAGGCTCGGATACTCAAATTTCAAGCGTTCTATAAATTCTCTCGGAATGCTTACAAGTACACTTTTCATTCGTTCCTGGGAACAGGGAGATAAGCTCTTTCTTTCCATGAATTCAAGGTGTTATGATGGAAAAATGGCTCTTTTTGAGGTCCACAGGCCTGTAAAGGTAGTAGAAATGTTTCTGACTTCCGTCTATTTTCTTTTGACTCTTGTACTATTTTATTTTACAAAAAACATATCCATTGTTTGAGGTAACAGATAATGATTATTCTTGAGACCAGGAGCCTTAAATACACGTATCCGGACGGGACTGCAGCTGTCCAGGACCTGAATATCAAAATCAAAAAAGGAAAAAAAGTAGCCTTTGTAGGGCAAAACGGCTCCGGAAAGACCACGCTTTTTCTTATCCTTAACGGTACCTTAAAACCAGCAGAAGGTGAAGTCCTTTTCCATGGAGTTCCTTTTAAATATGATTCAAAGTCCCTCCGAGAAATCCGGAAATCAATAGGAATCGTTTTTCAGAATTCCGATGACCAGATCTTTGCTCCCACAGTGTATCAGGATGTAGCTTTCGGGCCGGCAAATCTGGGTTATTCGAAAGAAAGGGTTGATGTCTGCGTACTCCAGGCCCTTGAGCAGGTAGGTCTCTACCCTTTGAAAGACAGACCTCCACACCACCTCAGCGGCGGGCAGAAAAAAAGGGTTGCAATTGCAGGAATTATGGCAATGGAACCTGAAGTAATAATCCTGGACGAACCGCTCTCAAACCTTGACCCTGTAGGTGCGGATGAAATCATTGATCTGCTAAACGAATTTAACCAATTAGGAAGCACCATCATCATATCCACGCATGATGTGGACCTGGCATACCGCTGGTCTGATTATGTATACATCCTGTCAAACAGCAAACTTATAGGGCAGGGAACACCTTCAGAGGTTTTCAAAGAGCAGGAGCTTCTTAAAAAAGCAGGCCTCCGTCTGCCCACTACCCTTGAAATTTATCACGAAATCGAAAGAAGAGGGCTTGCACGCAGTAAAATTTCCCCGAAAACCGTACCTGAGCTTGTCAGTACTTTAAAGCCGCTGGACCTTATGTGGGTTGATATTCCTCCAGGAGTCCAGGAAGGAGACAGCCTTAACCTCGGGGTCATGTATGGAGAATATGCAACCCAATCCCCTTACGAAGCTGTTAACGCCACGGTTCTTCATATCTACCCTGGCGGCAGGGCTATTGTAGAGTTGAAACGTAAAGGGATCAAAGCCGGAGGAGTACTGCTTTACGATACTGACAAATATTCCCTGGATGAGGTCAGGCAGATCCTTAAAGAAGGAGAAATCGTCTTCGTTGCTGCAATGGGCAAGAAAAGCAAGACTCTTGCCGAACAGGATGGAATACGCCTTGATGTTACTTCAGGCGTCATAGACAAGTCAATTCTGATGGCTCTCTGTGGAAAACGCTGCCTTATCCTTACAGCAGGCGGGATGATAGACCATGCCCTGAAAAGGATCAGGGAGTATGTGGATAAAAGCGGAATAGAGTTTACTGTCGGCGTTGTTAACAGGGAAGGCGGATGCAAATGGTTTGAAGAGGCCGGTGAAAACCCTGGAGCGGTTAAAATATAATTTTCTTCTTTTTGCAACTATTAATCTGTGCTTGCAGCAACAGGTAGATTTTAATCTTTTTTGCCTGGGGCAATTGCATCTTTATAGCTTTACCTGGACGTTTTTGTTTTGATTATGAGCTCCAGGTAAACCTTAAAAATGAATTATAAGATTATAATTTATAAGATTATAATTCCATGTAAACTTTCTTTAGCAAAAGAGCGTCCTGTTCCAGTATAGGACTTTCGCAGATAAGAAGCCCTTTTACTTCGAATTCTTTAAGGGCTTTTAAAAGTTCTGGATAATTAAAGTCGGATTCATTGAGGGCCAGATGTCTTTTTTCTCCATTCCTGTCGTATTCTATTCCCGATACGTGCATGTGCATGTTTGCAAGCCCTTCCTTTCCAAGGGCATCTTCCACTTTCGAGAGAATTGCCATAAACTCGGGATAGGAGTTTTCCTTTCCTTCCCTTGCATGCATATGGGAAAAGTCCAGGCAGGGCATGACTCCTTCTATCTCTTCGCTTAATGCGAGGACTTCTTCAAGGGTCCCGAATTGAGTATGTTTACCCATTGTCTCAGGGCGGAGGACTGCGGGGATACCTTCATCCCGGAGCTGTCCTGCAAGCTCTCTGAGAGCTTTTGAGACATTCTCATAGACTGCCTCTTTGCTGCTCTTCTGATAAAAGGCTGCATGCAGTACGATTGATTCTGCCCCGCAGAGGCTGCCTATCCTTGCAGATTGATAGATCCTTTCCATGCTGGCTTTTAACTTCTCTTCCTCAGGAGAGTTCAGGTTGATGTAATAAGGTGCATGTACGCTCAGGGCTATGTCTTCTTTTCTTGCTGTTTCCAGAACATTTCCTGCCCCTTTTTCACTCATGCGCACTCCCTGTACGAACTCAAGTTCCATACAGTCAAGTCCCAGTTCCCTGACCCGTTTAATCCCTGCAATACTATCGCTGGTTTTTGTGCTCCGGGGAACTCCCGCAGTCCCAAACATAAGTTTTTCAGATGACATGTTTTCAAAGTATCTCTTTTTCCGAATGGTTTTTTTATTTCAGAGTGCAATTTTAATATATTTTTAAACTGTTTTTTTCTATTGAGCTGTTATCCGTTTTAGAAAATACCAACAAAGTCTTTTAGCTGTTTTGCCCTTTCCTGAGATACTTTTTCTGCGACCACTGCAACCAGTTCTTCAAGATCTTCGTCAAGAGACCGGACGTCTTCTTTTCCTTCAAGGGCAAGCCCTACAAGATAGTCAAGTTCAACCGCATCCAGCCTTTCAAGCCTTTCTCTGAAGTCTTCAGGTGATTCGGCAAATTTGTGTGAGACCGGACGCAGGATGAATGGAAAGTGATGGCCTGCTTCTCTTGAAAACGTACTTCCTCCTGCTTCTGGAGCGAGCTTGTTAAAAATTTCTATCTCTTTTTGTGTAAATTCTCTGGGCATGTTATCACTTATTATTCTATCCAGATTTATATCTGTTGTAGAGGAGAATTTCCAGAAAAGCACATGAATTCAGAAGTTTAAGATTTTTTCAAGCTTCTTTTTTTAGCCTGCCGTGCCTGTCTATTTCCCCTTTTGCAATCCTTGTAGATGAAATCGGGATCCCGTCTTCAGCCATAACGTACTCAACGTATACAATCTCCAGAGCTTTCTTTCCCTTTTTCTCCCTTATTCTGTTAATTTTCAGGGCAACTGGATAGGTTTCCGGGGAGACAATTATGTAGTCAAAGTCCTCTTCAAGACTTGGGCCGCAGGGGTCGTTCAGCCTGGTAACTTCATATTTCTCTTCCGGAACCCCCATTGCTATTATATACTCAAGCAGCCGGCCTTTCCTGTTTTCATAACTATCGATGTCGTGGCTTTTCTGCAGCATCTCGTCTGAAGTAAGCCCTATGTGGACTTTTCCACTGCCTGCTATCTCAAATGCTTTGTCAATTAATCGAGCATGTCCATCATGAAGATACTGGAACGTACCGCCTAAGGCAACCTTTGGCATGATGGGTGATAATCTGCTAAGTAAAAAGAATTTTTGGTTTTTCTCAGATTTTTTAGAGCTTTCTCTATTTTTTCCGATTTTTTCTTCTTTTCTTTTGGAAGTTTAAGCGCCTGAAAGAGTATTTATTATTTCCTTTTCTGTCAGGTTTTTTCGAATTAATTCATGCATTTTCCATGCGGTTTAGAATACTTTCACACCGTCTCCTCTAGATATATATACGTGCAAAATCATAGTTGAGCCATCGTTATGCACCTTATACAAACATGTGCATCCAGGAGAATATGTAATGAGCGAAGTAACACTAGAAGATCTTCCAGGAGTTGGTCCTGCAACTGCAGAAAAACTCAAAGAAGCTGGATTTAACACTGTTGAAGCAATTGCCGTAGCTTCTCCTTCTGAACTTGCAAACACAGCTGAAATTGGGGAGTCAACCGCCGCAAAAATCATCAATGCCGCAAGACAGGCTGCTGATATAGGGGGATTTGAGACCGGAGATCTGGTCCTTGAAAGGAGAAAATTGGTAGGCAAACTTACAACCGGTTGTACCGAATTTGATGAAATGATGGGTGGGGGCATAGAAACCCAGGCGATTACCGAATTGTACGGAGAATTCGGTTCCGGAAAGACCCAGGTGGCTCACCAGCTCGCAGTAAACGTCCAGATGGACAAAGAACACGGGGGCCTCAGCGGGTCCGTCATTATAATCGATACTGAAAACACCTTCAGGCCGGAAAGGATTACCCAGATGGTAAGGGGGCTTTCCGAGAAGTATGGAATGGAACTAGATCCTGAAAAATTCCTGCAGAACATCCATGTTGCCAGGGCATATAATTCCAATCACCAGATACTTCTTGTGGACTCTGCAACAGACCTGGCAAATGAGCTCAAGGAAATGGGCAAACCCGTTCGTCTCCTGATTGTTGACTCTCTTATGTCTCACTTCAGGGCTGAATATGTCGGAAGAGGCACCCTTGCAGACAGGCAGCAGAAGCTCAACAAACATATGCACGGCCTGCTCCGCTTTGGAGACCTGTTCAACGCCTGTGTTGTTGTTACAAACCAGGTTATGGCAAAACCCGATGCTTTCTTTGGCGACCCTACAAGGCCAGTTGGAGGACACATTGTCGGGCACACTGCAACCTTCAGGCTTTACATGCGAAAATCCAAAGGAGAAAAAAGGATTATCCGTCTTGTGGACTCTCCCAGCCTGCCCGAAGGGGAAGCTGTCATTGCAGTAACTACAGCCGGACTCACGGATCAGTAATAAAGTGTATCAATAATAATTATCCCAAAACGAAAGCGGATCAGTAATAATTATCCCAGAACGATAAATATACTGTTCAGCTCTAAAATCTGAATTTTTTTGTTCTGGAGTCAGGGTCGGTATAATATCCTATCCTGACTCTGGATGCTATCCTGAAACACTTTTTTTCTTTCTGATTATTCCTATCTCTGGCTCATTACTTTGGCATGAAAGTTCCTTCAATTACTTTCATTTTTGTGCCTGCTATTTAGAAAATTTCATGCGTGTTTTTATATTATAAAGAATAATACTCTAGTTCAAAGAATGAAGCCTACAACGATTCATGGCTTAATTAGAGATTCGTGATATTTGATAATTCTATTTACATATAATTTCCAGATTTTAAGCAATTAGACCAGAAGTGATATCACAGCAGGTATAAAAAATGGAAATGCCATTTGATCCCGAACATATAACTGGACTTTCAGAAGAAGAAGCATCTGAGATACTTAAAAATGAAGGGTATAATGAGTTGCCTTCACAAAAGAAACAGAGCCTTTTTTCCATATTAGTGGGTGTTCTCAAAGAACCTATGTTGCTTCTTCTTTTAGTTGCAGGTATGATTTATCTCGTCCTCGGAGAAGTAAAAGACGCTTTAATACTTCTAGTGTTCGTTTTTGTGGTTATAGGTATAACATTTAACCAGGAGAGAAAAAGCGAGAGGGCATTAGAAGCTTTAAAAAATCTCTCCAGCCCAAGGGCTCTTGTGATAAGAGGCGGAGAACAGAAAAGAATTGCAGGGCGGGAAGTCGTCAGGGGCGATATTTTGATTTTAAGAGAAGGAGACCGTATCCCTGCAGATGGAGTTATACTTTTTTGTACAAATCTTCTGGTAGACGAATCTTTACTCACGGGTGAATCGCTGGCAGTTAGAAAATGTGAATCTACCAGCTTAAACCAAACCCTGCTGCCCGCGCAACCTGGAGGAGATAACCTTCCGTTTGTCTATTCCGGGACACTGGTGATTCAGGGACAGGGAGTAGCTCAGGTAAATTCAACAGGGATACACACTGAGATGGGGAAGATAGGAAAAGCACTGGAAACGATTGCAGAGGAGGACTCTCTGCTAAAGAAAGAGACAACCTTAATTATAAAAAATTTGGCTATTTTCGGGGGAATACTATGTCTCATTGTAGTGGTAGTCTATGGATTAACCAGGGGAGACTGGCTTCACGGCCTGCTGGCAGGACTCAGTTTGAGCATGGCTCTCCTCCCTGAAGAGTTCTCAGTGGTTTTGCTCGTATTCCTGAGTATGGGCGCCTGGCGCCTGTCCAAAAGGGATGTCCTTGTACGGCGTATGCCTGCTATTGAGACCCTTGGCTCTTCGACAGTGCTCTGCGTTGATAAAACAGGGACTTTGACGCAGAACAGGATGAACTTGAGCTCGCTTTATGCAGAAGATGAGTACTGTGAAATTGATAATGACAGGTGCCTGCTTGATGAAAAGTTTCATGAGCTACTTGAATTCGGCTATCTGGCAAGCCAGCAGGATCCCTTTGATCCGCTTGAGAAAGAGATCAAAAAAATTACTGAAAAATTCCTTCCAGACCATGAGGACATACACCGTGAATGGAAACTTGTCCGGGAGTATCCTCTTTCTAAAAACTTACTTGCACTCTCAAACGTGTGGAAATCTTATGACTCCCGCAAATATGTTATCGCTTCAAAAGGTGCCCCGGAGGCGATTTTTGATCTATGCCACCTTGATGAATCAGAGAAAGAGAAATTACTGTCTCATGTCCAGGAGATGGCAAACAGAGGTTTGAGGCTTCTCGGTGTGGCTAAAGCCAGTTTTCAGGACGGATCTTTGCCTGAAAAACAGCACGATTTCGAATTTGAATTTATAGGATTACTCGGTTTTGTTGACCCTATACGGCCATCGGTTGCCCAGTCAGTGAAAGAGTGCTATACTGCGGGCATAAGAGTAATTATGATTACCGGGGATTATCCGGGTACGGCTCAGCATATTGCAAGACAAATAGGTTTAAAAAATTCGGACCAGTATATTACCGGCCCTGAGCTTTCCAGCATGTCAAAGGAAGAGCTCGCAGAGAAAACCAAGACAACAAATATCTTCGCCCGGGTTGTGCCTGAACAAAAACTGGCAATTGTAAATGCCCTGAAATTAAACGGGGAAGTTGTTGCGATGACAGGAGATGGGGTTAACGATGCACCTGCCCTGAAGTCCGCTCACATTGGGATTGCAATGGGTGAAAGAGGTACGGATGTTGCCCGCGAGTCTGCATCAATTGTCCTCCTGAACGACGATTTTCTTTCCATAGTCGCAGCCGTAAGGCTTGGAAGACGGATTTTCGATAACCTCAAGAAGGCAATCAGTTACATATTTTCAGTTCACATGCCTATTGCAGGGCTTGCAGTCTTCCCCATATTATTTAAGCTGCCTCTTATCCTTTTGCCTGCACACATAGCTTTCCTTGAACTGATAATAGACCCTGCCTGTTCTACCGTTTTCGAAGCCGAACCTGAGGAGAAAAACATAATGAACAGGCCGCCTCGGAACTTGGAGGAAAGAATGTTCGGAAGAAAAAACCTGGCTTTGAGCCTGGTGCAGGGCATAAGCATGCTTATAGGAGTGATCGCTGTTTTCCTGTACGCATGGTATACGGGCAGGGGTGAAGTAGATGCGCGTACACTTACATTCGCTACCCTGGTAATTTCCAATCTTACTTTAATTGTGGCAAATCTGTCCTGGTCGCAAAGCTTGATCAAAACATTATTTTCGGAAAACAAAGCCCTGAGGTATGTGCTTATAGGAGCTCTTTCTGGCTTGCTTCTAGTTCTGTATGTGCCAGCCTTAAGAAGCCTGTTCCGTTTCTCACTGCTGCACGGTAGTGACTTGCTGATTGTGTTTGTTGTGGGAACTCTGAGTATTGTATGGCTCAGATTACTTAAGAGCAAAATAAATGTGTGACAAGAAGCCGGTTAAAGTTAAGAACTCAGATACATCAGTAACCCACCAGATCTTTGAAAAGCAAACCAGACTGGATATAAACGCATATAGATATTTTATACACCAGTTAATGGGGAAGCATTTTCCCCTATTCGTATCCTCTTCAAATTAGGTGGAAATCTCTGGCTTTCTACTGAGGTTTTGCCATTTTCCATCAAATTCATTATTTTTCAATAATATTTGCTTATAATATTTATTTTGTAAAAAAATTTATTTAAGATGATTTAAAATCAATTTAATATGATATTACATCCTTAACTATAATTATGATCATTTTTCCTCATATAATATAGAAAAAAATTCTATTTAAATTTTTAACACATAATTAATATTTATAATTTTATGAGATTTATTTAGGACTTACGCACTTGAAATGTAAATTCAGATACATACGGACTCGTCAACATTATTTGAGTTTATACAGTTAACTCACTTCCGCTCGTGGTTTTCAATTCAACTGCGTAAGTCCTAGATTTTTCAAGAGGAAGTATTTCGTATTGTGCAAGAATTTGCCTGGTAGATCGCAATTCAAAAATGTTTAATATCTCGGAAAGCAATTTCCATTTGTGATCTTCGTGTATTGGGATAAGCGGAGGTTTCATAAAAAAACACCAGCAGAGGATAATACGTCCTCCTCAATAAATTTTACGACTTTTTGCAAGAGGAAATAGAATTTTAGACAAAAATATGATGTATTTTTTTAAGGGAAGCTAAATTTTATATCTTTTTTGGAGAATAAAACATTTGTATTGCTTATTATTCTATATGATTTTTTAGGACCCTCTATAATATATGAGCATCATCCAAAAAAGCATCCTGTTTGCCCACAGGAAGTTAACAAACTTCATATAATTCGATCATATACTGAGAGGATTTTTTCACATATCACCTTGTTATTATGAACCTTCTCAACATATTTTTTCCCATTAATTCCAAGATTTCCCCTTAGATTTTCATCAAGTATTAACTCCTCCAACCTTTGCTTTAGATTGTCTTTTGTTACATTAACTATTCCACTGGGCTCTTCTAGATAAGGCTCCAGTCCATGCTTAATCCATGTACAGCATGGAATTCCCATCTGTTGGACTTCATTAGTTAGAACACCGTACCACCCTAATACATCAACAGAATCAACAACTATGTCACATGTCTGAAGCAATTGCATTGCTTCTTTATGGGGTTTGTTTTCAATTAACAGGCATTCTACGTTTGGATACTTTTTCTTGAGCTGGTCCATCGCTTCAAGAAAATATTTTGTACCTTTGTAGAAGCGGTTTGTAGGAGCATGCCCTATTATTATTTTGCTGTCATTTCTATTGATTTTTTCCAGGCCATGCCAGGGGATACAGTTTGGAATCCATATAGAATCTGGTGCATATTCAAGCAAATCCGGGGTTGAAACTATTTCGGCACCTGCATATTTTGATCCAAAAGTTCTGCCATTATTTCTTAATTTACTGCCGTGCCAGTGGACAACAACTTTGCCAAAACGTTTAAAAAAAAGTGGTATGTCTATATCCTGGGGAAATATTCCTGCATCGTGAAGATGGAATATATCAAATTTCTCTCTTAATGTGATTTTTACAAGGCTTTTCGATATGATTTGGAAACGGCTGAGGATATCTTTTTTAGAATAGTTTAGCGGTAGATTTAAAGATATATCGGTACTTTCACTGGTATAATTTTCAGTAATCTCAAATAAAAGTACCTCATGACCTTTTTTTTTTGTTGTAAAGATAGATTATGTGCTACATTTGCAATATTTCTTATATGTAATATTTTCATGTTTATCTAACACCTGTCTATTTAGATATTTTATCCCTTTAACTGCCGCATCCAAATACGTAATTTCTTACCTGTTTCTTCAAATCCATTAATTGCAGTTCCGATTCATTTTTATAATTTTCACTGGATTTTTTCATAGATTTCTTTTATTCTCATGGTGTTTGATTCCCAGAAACGGTAATCTTCAGGGTTTAATTTTTCTGGATTTTTATCAAGATACTCTGAAATGACATTTTCAAGTTCGGAACTATTTACAATCAACAGATTTTTTCTGTCCTCTTCCTTTGAGATTCCCGATGCTATTACAAGTTTTCCAAAATTGAGATATTCATTAAGTTTCCAGACACTTTTATCGGTTGTATATGTGGTAAGAATGCTTTCCTGGAAAGGTATCATACATATTTTTGCATTTTGTATTATACCTGGTATATTTTCATGTGGTTGCCAACCTAAGTATTCTACATTTTTTGGTTTTTTTGCTAAATACCACTTTGCAAAAGGTCCATCTCCCACAATCCGAAACTTTTCTTCCTGAAACTTTTTAGCAATGTTCAAAAGGCTCTTTATACCCTCACGCTCACATATCCTGCCAAGAAAAGTTATTGCTTCATCTTCTTTCAAATTATGCTTAACACTGTTAACAAAACTTTTCCATGGGTAATTTGGAATTTCGTACAGTTCGGTCTGCAGATTTCCTAAGTAAGTTTGAACTTTTTCTCCGAGAGGCTTGTTTACTGTAGTGATAAGATCTGCGTTAACTGTTAGTTTCCTTTCAAAGTGTTCGGCTACTATCTTTCCTGCAAGACCTGTGTTCATTTGCAGCTCAAGACCCCAGGGTGACCTATAATCATAAATCATTTTCTTGAAAAATTTGCCTTTGAGTTCTGGCAATCTACTGTATATCACATCAGGTACATTGAAAACATGAACTACATCTGGTTTTTCTTTCTTGATTAATTGCTCTGCAAATCCAGCTATTTTTATCCAGTTTCTAGTTCTAAATTTTGGAACTATAACATCATATCCAAGTTCTTCCAGACTCCCTTTGAACATTTGAAGGCGGGTTGTCCTCTCAGGTTGACTGGAAAGCAATAAAACTCTCATGTGGCTCTCCTTAAAACTTCTTCGTATTTTCTGGCAAGGACTTCCCAGTCAAAAGTCTTTGCAATTTCTCTATATTTTTCCTTATTAGTCGGAGTATTCAGAATCCTTTTTACCTCACAGATGAATCCATCTTTATCATCGTAGTAATATAAATTATCTCTGAGCATTCTTACAAGGGAAATTGTCCTGCTGGATAACACGGGCCTTCCACAAGCCAGATAATTAAACACTTTCCCTCCAGCCGCATATTCATTTTTATCCATTTTTTTCAATGTATTGAGCCCTATATCCATAGCTGAGATATAGGTTCCAAGCTTCTCATAGGGCACAGCCCCAGTAAACTTTACCTTATCCGAAACTCCCAGTTTGTGTGCCAGTTCTTTGATTTTCTCACCGTAATCTGTAAACAACCCCGGGCCCACAACCAAAAGACTTACTTCCAGGTCAGGAAGTGATTCTACAACCATTTCAAGATCTACCCAGTGCTCTAGGGAGCCTACAAACCCAATAACATTTCCTTTAAGACCAAGTCTTTTTTTTGCTTCTTCTTTTGGGATAGGTTTCAAAAGACTGCAATTAACTCCATTGGGGATCACATCTGCGCCTTTGACTCCTATTTCGTCAAGAAAATCTTTGAGTTCCTGGGTGACAGTTATTACAGAAGTTGCATGTTTCAGATTGTACCTTGTAATTTGCCTTACCCCGGTCTTGACGATTTTTCCAAAAAAAGATTCAGGGTAATATATCGAGGCGGATTCCTCTAAATGGTCAAGATAATCAAAAACAACAGGTACATTTAAGAAATTAATAATAAATGAGGGAAGGATGTTTGTAGAGAGAACAACATCTATACCTTCTTTTTTTATTATTTTTCTCATTTTCAAAATATGCTCTGGCCAGTTTAATATGTAATATAGTGACGGATCTCCCACATCTATAAATTCTGTATCTACAAGTTTGCAAGCTGTTTCTCTCGGCTTGTTATTTTTGAACTTCTTGAGCTTGAAATGCAGAACATACACTTCATGTTTTTCTGCAAGGATATCAAATATGAAATTAAGCCTGTTGGGTACAGGATGTCTGATCCAATCAGTGGTTGGTATCACAAGAATTTTCATAGGATTTCCTTTCAATTTTATGTATGTTTTTACATATAAGGCTTAAAATTGAGATACCATTTATATCTTTTTCTCATACTTTATAAATATATCATATGTTACAGTAATTAAGAATCAACTTATAGAACTAATCTACAACTCAAATTATGTCTTTAAATGCCGTATTTCAACAATGAATAGGGTTTCTGATATTATATCTGATATTGAAAAATGGCAGGTGGTTACGAAATTCTCAAGGGGCAATTGCGTATATACGGGCCGTCTCAAAACTCAAACCATTTCTACAATTGGATAATGAGGTACGTTAACTTTAAAAATAAACCCACTTAATATAGAGAAAATTAGACATAAAATCACCTTGAAGTGGAAAAATTGACACAATTGTAGAATTAACTTTATTTTTGAGACAGCCTGAGAAGAGGATATTACCTACTCCTCAATAAATTTTACGATTTTATGCTAGAGAAAATAGGATTTTAGAAAAGAATATTATGTATTTTATTAAGGGAAGCTAAATTTAATGTCTTTTTGGAGAATAAAACGTTTATATTACTTATTATTCTTTAGGGTTTTTAGGTCCCTCTAGAGCTTTAAACAAAAAAATATACGTTTTTTCTTCCCTGTTATTAGTAATCTAAGCCGTTTTTATTGTTTCCCCTACAATCTCACCCTCAAACCCCCAATCGAGACTTTTTGCGTAGAACGCAATTTAAATTATTTTTTCAAAGATCATTGAGGATATGGTTATCAGCAAGTAAGCTATTGGCAATGATGCTATAAAAATATACAGGAAATATCCAAGCGAGCTCAGACCTCTCATTATCCGGACTTCAATGCTGTTCCCCCCACGAATTACAGCACCATCATAGCCTATTTTGCTGTCAAACTGCATGAAATATGTCTCATCTGTTTTCATATATTTCACCTATTTTTTCTTCCCCACTGTAAAGTTCTTTTTTGATTTTAATTTGATAATATGTACAAGAACTTTACATAAATAGTTATCTTATTGAACTAATATTATTTTAAAAGTATTTCAGAGATATTGGTGATATTATAGTAGTTAAATGGACATATTAAAACCAGAAAAAAAATAATTGAGGCAATTTAACGCATTAGTTTTCCCACTTTTCCCTGGAACACACTAAAAATTATAAAATTTAATTTTAAAGTTTTAATTAATAATTTCAATCAGTTGATCTTTTGAATTTCGACCCTTACTGAGACTGTCCTTCAAGTTAAAGAGAAAAGGAATTATTCTTGTTTGTCTAAATTCTCCAGGATACCTACCAAGAATTTTTATTTCATGAGTTTAAACCAGGAGATTATCCCTGGCAGACATGATACAGGATACAGTTCCAGAATTTTTTGCTCTCATAATTCCAGTTGAATATTGTAAACCATAGAGGGACCTAAAAAATCCTATAGAATAATAACCTACATTCGGCAGGTCGACATTAAAAATCAGAACATTTCTCTTGATGTCGTTTTATAAATCCCTGCATCGGCCTTTTTGTAATCAGGATGAAAAATAAAGCAGAAGAAATCAAGAAACTGAGAGAGCAATATAAAAAGGACAAAAATATAAAAAAGGTAAAATAAGGGAGTAACAAAAGAGATGCTATCTGTAGCTTTTTACCTTCCCATTAAAACATTCTTTATGTAAATATCAAGTCCTTTTTACGTTTTTTTTCTCTATTATTTAAGTTTCGGGTTCATTATTCAAGTTTTGGGTTACATTATAAAGAAAGAAGCTTTTCATCTCAAAATTCCATTTTTCAAACCTTCACCTTTTTCGTATATGCAGTCCTGCACTCAAAGAACCCTGCCGCAGGAAGTTCGTGAATTGTAGTTGCGACAATCATGCCTTCTCCGATTTCTTTTACGACCATGATGGGCCTACCTCTTTCGTCTTCAAGAATGACCTGAGCATCGGTTTCTGAAAAGTAGCCGTCGCATCCTGCGGGAGGATTAATGTTTTCTATAAGTTTCTGAGCTTCATGTTCGCCCACAGGACGAGGTGTACAGGGGTTTTCTTCCATTATGTATTTAAGAGAGAAAGGCAGCCATTCATACTGATATTCGGGCACAAGAGGGCTGAAGATAAGAAAGGTTCCACCTTTTGCCACGAATTTTTCAAGGGAACGTTTACCGCGTTCAAGTCCGATTCCTGTTTTCGTATATTGTTTATTTGCAAAACCGGTAGGCAGGACAAGAATTTTACAGGCAGGCAGATAAGGAGTACCAAGGGACGTTGAGAGTGCACGGCTGCATTCAAGTCCATACTCTACAAAGAGTTTTTCAAAGAGAAGAGGACTGTCCCAGAGAATAATTACATCACTCATGAAAAGGGATAATGAGCTACCATATATGAATTTATCCGTCCGAATAAAGATTCATGGAGAAAAGGAAGGTTCAGGTTCAATGTCCACCAGCCGGGGTTCAGAAATACGACTGGCATTCAAGTTATTTCCGAACTCAAAAACAATCATATGAGGACTGGAAGTAACTGTAAATGGATAACCAATCAATTTGAAAACATTTGAATAATATAAAATAATGAGTTCACAGACTTTACTGTCGGTGTAATCGTGAATTAATCTTACGTATTCGCTCCCCTTATCAGTACAGACTTCAATTTCAGTTCCTATGCTATTAGTAAGGTAAATTTCTTTAAAAATCATGATATTTTCTGCAAGAGTGAAAGCCTCGGGTGGCCTGCCTGCAAATAATTCGAATTCTCTTGCCATATCGTCAACTGAGGGGAGATTTCCGGAAACAAAAGCTTCAAAAACTTTTTTATTGATGCTGAGCCGCTGATAATTTTGCTGTTTATAGATCTTGATGAGGTTTTTCCAGAAATCCGGTTTTCTCTGGATCTCTCTGAAAGTCCTTTCCATTGTCCCAAAGTGTTCTTCAAATCCTTTAGGAACTTTCTCATAGTTAAGAAACTCAAATCGTTTAAGATATACTTTAGTTACGTTTGACCTGCTGAATAGTCCCTGTACATCCAATCTCATCTGTTTTGCAAGAAAAAGAGCAAGGCTGTGGGCAATTACTCCCCTGAAATAAGGATTGCCGTCATAGAGCGTCAGGATTACAGATTCAGGTTCCGGACTTCCAAAACACTCTGCATCAACTTTAATTTTCCAGCCAATCCTGTCATTCAGTGAATTTACATAATTGAGAAAATCAGGAATTTTTTTAATAGTATATGGATTTATTAACTCGTATACAGTTGATTCTTCAATAAGAAGACCTGAAGTTTTCTTAACAAACCACTCAAGCATGGTATGATGGATAAGCAGGTATTCTTCATCTTCAACCATTTTGTTACGGGATTCTGCATACTTTAAAGACTGATTTGGATCATTTTCCCCATTTTCATTCTTTTTTCCATTAATAGCCTGAAAAGCAGTTTCGATAGAGTCCCTTATCGCTGCACTTAAATTTCCATTATTTTTGTCCAGAAAGGGCTTTAATTTATCTATATAGCACTGATCAATCGATATATTTTTTCGGACAATCAAGCGGACATCCTCTTCTCCCTTTTTGAAAGTGCAGGGGATTCGAGTTTATCTAACTTCCCGCAATCTTCTACACTTATAGGCCAATAATAGATTGTACTCCTACTTATTAATTTTTTTGCTAGAGCATAGAATGAAAGACTTATATACAAAAATTGGAGGTACAAAGTAAAGAGGATGAAAAAACAGAATCATGAAATACAAAGATAAAACTATGGACAAATCTGGAGAGGTTCATAGACACCCGTTACTTATACAAATATTTTTTTTAATGAAACGCATATGAAACTCTTCAAATAACAGGCACAAAAAATGAAAGTACCTAGAAGCACTTTCATGCTAAAAAAGATGAATCATCTGGATAATATAAATTTGTACATTCTCTGACAGCTTAACTTGACAACCGGAATGGTTTTAAGGTCTGCATATATTGTTTAGCTCCATGAGATGCGACATAGAAAGACTTTCAAGGGTCCGTATGATTGCGGATTACCAGTTTGGGAAAGGTACAGGAAAAGAGCTCTTCCCAGATGGATCAACGTTTCAGTTGTCCCGGACAAAAAGAGTACGTCAGGTCTTACACTCAGGTAAAAGAATAGCAACTGCAAGAGCAAAGGACGGTTTTTTTACTCTCAGTATTGAAGGAGCTTCCATAGTCCATAAACTTCTTTCCGGAAAAAAGCTCAGGGTAGTCGTTTCCGATGACGCTGCACCGTTTGTGGAGGCAGGCAAAACAGCTTTTTCAAAGCATGTAGTTGAGATTGATCCGGAACTCCGGGCTGGAGAAGAAGTGCTTGTTACAGATAAAACAGACAGGCTGCTTGCAACAGGGCAGTTGCTCTTATCCCCTGCAGAGATCATTACTCTAGAAAGTGGAGCAGCTGTGGATGTGAGGGTAGGGACCGCTTCGAAAAAAGAAGAATAAATTTGTAACTATTCAGCCTATTGATAAAAAAATATTTTTTGAGCAAAATTTTTCCATTTTCAGTATAATATCGGTTCCCCTTCGAGCGCCGCAAGAATAGCTTCAATCAAAGTTGCGCTGGTGCACCCCGCAGCAAGCTAGCGGGGTATTCGATTATAATAACATTGACCCCATTCTTTTATACTTGTAGAAATATACGCTCTAATTCATACGCTCTAATTCTGCAGAAAGCTTGCACTCCTTGTATGTTTCTGAAAGTTCCTGATATTTTCTGCTGCAGTTTCATCATTCTTATATCTCTTTCTGCCTGATAATTATCAAATGGGACTCTCAAATCATTGAGGAATCTCAGTATTTTTTCTTTGTCTTCTATAAACCGAACAATATATTATTGGTAGCGCAGGATATAAATCCAGCCTGTAAAATCCAGACGTGTAAAAAATTTAGGACTTACGCACTTGAAGTGTAAAATCAGACACATGCGGGCTCGTCAACATTATTTGAGTTTATACAGTAAAGTCATTTCCTCTCGTGTTTTTCAATTCAACTGCGTAAGTCCTACTAGTGTAGTGTCAATCGTCAAGGAGTATGTGATTTTGAATGGTTGTAATCGATTATATACGATATCTTAACGTTGATGCGACACTAGTATCGTGTCAGTCATCAAGGATTATACTACATTGAATCGTTTTAATCGATTATGGGCGACAAATTAGCGCTGACGCGACACTAGTTTTTAGATCTAAGGACGAAAAAAAACCATAACATGGATTCCGGTTATTTAAAAACCACTTTAGGGTCACTCCAAATCAACGCTAAAACTAAGGATATATGATGATTATTTTGGCCGATAGGTATGCATTTCGAATTCCTCCAATAAAAGTACACTCTAAAAACTGATTTTTTGGATAATAGCCTATAATTATCTTTAGACTGATAAATGAACGAAATAGAATCTTTACTGCTCACAGTTTTTATTAACTTCTAAATAAGGCACATGTGCTATCACTTTCTTCCATACAAAATTCAATGCTGAAAATAAAGAAAAAAAGGCATTTAATCCGCTAATTGAGGTATATAAGCTATTTAAATAGTAAATAAATAATTTAAAACATGTATTTCTATTGGTAAAGAAACGACACTATATTTAATTGATTAATAAGGCTTAATAGTCCTTAAAAAACATATCCTCTTTTAAGGGGTCTAAAATTTATACCTGAAGGTGGGGAAATTTAAACCGACCAGAATTGGGAAAATTAAACCGCCTTTGTCATCTTATGAGTGGCGACAATTAACTATCTTTTTCGAGGAAAAAGCCTCTCCAGAACCCTTTAAATTTCTTTTCTCACAGGCAGGGTCTGCCCTCCGTGAGGCATCAGGTGAACTTTTGCATCCGGATTCTCTGAAAGGACTGCAGATAGAGCTTCCTGCACGCTTGCCATAGGGGTAAAGAATGCAGACCTGGCTTTTTCTTCAGGAAGATTCGAGACAAGGTAAAGCCTGAACTTCGTTGAGGCTTTTGCAACGATTGCACTCTTGTGGCCTCCAAACTCGAAGCATTGCTTGAAACGCTCTATTGCATCCTCAGGAGTTTTACACTCCATGTTCCAGCATTCATATACCTGGTTTCCTATCCCCTCGGCGCATTCCGCTACAAGAATGATCGAGCCGCCGTCTTTTACAGCCTGAGTTGCGTTGTCCAGGGATTTGCTTGCCTGGTAGAGGTTGATGTCTTTGGGATAGCCACCGCAGGAGACGATCACAGCATCTGCAGGCTCCACTGGCACTTTATACATCGCATCCACAATCTCTACTCCTTTCCTGTGGGCAGCAATAAAATCGCCTGCAACTGCAGCAACGATTTCTTTTTTGCTGTCAAGTATGACATTAAGAATGAATTTAAGGCCGAAGACCTTTGCAGCTTCTTCTATATCCTGCCTTACAGGACTGTCCACCCTTCCGGAAACAGCATTTTCTTCGATCATCATTTTATGGTTGCTAAGCACGGACTCCTCAGAGCTTACTCCAGGGAGTATGGACTTTGCTCCTCCACTGTACCCTGCATAATAATGAAACTCGATTCCTCCCGTAGCAATAACAATATCAGACTCGAAAACTTCTTCGAAGATATCAATAGGAGTGCCACGGAAGGTTTCCCCGATCCGTCTGCACCTGGAAGTGTCATGCTGGATGCAACGGATTTTCTTGTAGATCTCTTCTCCAACAAGTTTCTTTGATTCCTCCTCAGTTTGCTGACGGTGAAGTCCGAGAGCAAATACAATTGTAATGTTCTCATCCCTGGCTCCGCCAAGGTAAAGCTCTTCAAGTAAAGGAGGAAGAATTTTTGCTGTAGGAGTGGGTCTTGTGACATCACTTACAATAATTGCAATCCTCGACTCCGGGTTTATAATCTCGGATAGTCTTTTACTTTTTATAGGGTTCTCAAGCGCTTTCCTGATTAAAAGAGCTCCATCCTCTTTTTTTTCAGGCTCTGAAGGTAGTATCAGGCTGGAGATATTTTTCTCAGGAATATTCAGCTCAGAAACCCCGTTTCCAAAAGCAAGTGGAATCCTTTTTATATTTGTCGTCATGTTCATGCCGATGATTTCTTATTAATTATATAAAACCGTATAGGTAAACAATAGTAAAAGTATGTGTGAAATGAAATTTAAATCTGCGCTTTAAACCTGTATTCAGATCCTTCCTGAGAATTACAGGAAATATCATCTTAACCAATTCTCATTAACTTTATAAGCTATTCATCTATTTATTTAAACAGAAATATCCAGATGAAAAAATAAGTGAGCTTTAGGAGAGCGAAGGAGAAGTGTGCATCTCATCCACAACGCCGACAGAGATTTCATTTTCGCTTTTTAGGTCCTCTAACTCCTGACCAAATTTCATTATCCATATTTGGACAGAAAGATGACTTACTCCTAAAAATCGTCCTGGTGAACGGAATCCTGATCCTTCTAGATCTAGATATAGTTGCAAAGCCTCTCTTTTAACAGAAGTGGAAAACACAGTTGATTTTAGTTCTACAGAATGCTTATATCCACAATATTGACATTTGTAGCATTGACGTCAATCAACTTTACCGTTCTTATTATAACTGGAACTCTTACATCGTGGACAGTTCATGAAGAAATATACTTTCTCATAATATGTATCAGTATTTATGTACCACTACCCAAACTTTTTTTGAAAAAAAATCCTCAGGGGTTTGAATTATTCTGCATGAATATTATTTCTGCCCAGAAGATTTTTAGCATTTATTTAAATGTATCTTTCTAAAAGACATTTTGTGTTTTAGAACCAGTTTAATTTTTAGAGATTCTTATTTTAGTTCGGTCTCGACTCGGCAAATATATATTCTCTGTTCTTTATCTATTTTTCTGAATAAGCTCCAGGACATCACAAAGCTTCTTTGCGGTTTCAGAAACGGTCTGCATTCCTATTGTATCTTCTTCTGCCGGGTTCCATGTTATTCCGCCGAAGTGGGAATTGTCTCCGACCACAATCATCCCATGAATATGCATCCAGTCATGGATGGCTTGAATTGTTTTTTCCTGTCCTCCGTTTCTTGAGCCTCCAACTGAAAGAGCTGCCCCTACTTTATTTTTTAGTGCAAAGTTTTTGCGGCGGAGCAGGACAGTTCTATCAAAAAGAGCTTTGAGCTGGGCAGGATAATTTCCCATATATACGGGGGATGCAACGATTATACCGTCTGCTACTCTCATTTTCTCATTAATCTCTTCCATACTGTCATCAATAACACAGCATTCCTTTTCTCTGCAAGCCCCGCAAGCCTTGCAGGGAGAGACCTCCGAGCTGGAAAGAAAAACCCTGTCTGTTTCAAATCCCATTTCTTTTGCAAGTTCAAGAGCAGCTTCAATCATTTTCTCACAGTTCTGGCCCTTTCGCGGGCTGCCTGAAATTCCCAGTATTTTCATTTGTTTCATTCCGGAATTCTTTTATACATCCATTTATCACTTATATTCATAATAGATCTTTCGAGTTATAACAAAATTCAGCAGTAACTGCATTCAAGCTTCATATACCTTAGGACAAATATATAATATGGATATATATTTTAAATTTTGAAATATATATTTCTCATTTATATATAACCACCAATACCATTTACGTAAATTTATATATCAAGACCCAGCTAATTAAATTACTCTAATTATATAGGAGGTTGGTTGATTGGTAACATTCTTAGAAAAAATAAGTGAGAGAGCAAAGAAGCTTAACAAAACAATCGCTTTACCTGAAACTGATGATATAAGAGTCCTCCAGGCAGCTGCAAAGATCCTTGAAAGAGGTATTGCAAAAGTTGTCCTTGTCGGTGACGAAGCCGATATTAAGGCACTTGCAGGGGATCTGGATCTCTCAAAGGCAAAAATTGTAAATCCTAAAACCTATGAGAAAAGAGATGAATACATTAACGCTTTCTATGAGTTGAGAAAGCACAAAGGTGTCACACTCGAAAGTGCAGCTGAAATTATGAGCGATTACGTTTACTTCGCTGTTATGATGGCAAAACTCGGTGAAGTAGACGGAGTAGTATCAGGAGCAGTACACTCTTCTTCAGACACCCTGAGACCTGCCGTCCAGATAGTCAAGACTGCTCCAGATGCAGCTCTTGCATCCGCTTTCTTCATTATTGCAGTGCCTGACTGCGAATACGGGTCTGACGGGACATTCCTGTTTGCTGACTCGGGTATGGTCGAAATGCCCAGTGTGGAAGACGTTGCAAACATTGCCGTCACTTCTGCAAAGACCTTCGAACTTCTGGTGCAGGACACACCATATGTTGCAATGCTTTCCTACTCCACAAAGGGAAGTGCCAACAGCCCTCTGACGCAGGCTACAATCGCTGCTACAAAGCGTGCACAGGAAATTGCCCCTGATATTGCAATCGATGGTGAACTTCAGGTAGACGCAGCAATTGTTCCCAAGGTTGCAGCTTCAAAGGCTCCAGGAAGTCCTGTTGCAGGCAAAGCCAATGTCTTTATCTTCCCTGACCTGAATGTTGGGAATATTGCATATAAGATTGCTCAGAGACTTGCAAAAGCCGAAGCCTATGGACCTATTACTCAGGGACTGGCAAAGCCAATTAACGACCTGTCCAGGGGTTGCAGTGACGAAGATATCGTTGGTGCCGTTGCAATTACCTGTGTGCAGGCTGCAGCGCAGGACAAATAATCGAAAACGTTTACTAAGGAATGATGAAAATATAACTTCTAAATTTCATTTTGGGAATTGATCTATAGTTCCATTTCCCTCCAATAACAATTCTTGGTAACAAACCCCTTGATATTATATTTGAATCATTCCTAAGCGTTTTTTTAACCTTCATACATATTAATAATTATCCTGAAGATCTAAGTTGATTGAAAAATAATGTATAAACTGGAGTTTAGACATGAAAGTACTGGTTATAAACGCAGGAAGTTCCTCTCTCAAATATCAATTAATTGATATGAAAACTGAGTCCGCTCTTGCAGTGGGGCTTTGTGAGAGGATAGGCATCGACAACTCGATCATCACCCAGAAGAGGTCTGACGGCAAGAAGCTGGAAAAACAGACCGATCTCCCAACCCATAAGGTTGCCCTTGAAGAAGTCGTCAAGGCTCTTACAGATTCGGAGTTTGGTGTCATTAAAAGCATGGATGAAATCAATGCAGTAGGGCACAGGGTTGTGCACGGTGGGGAAAAGTTCACAACTTCTGCTTTATATGATAAAGGTGTAGGACAGGCTATTGAGGATTGTTTTGAACTGGCACCTCTCCATAACCCGCCAAACATGATGGGAATTACAGCCTGTGAAGAGATCATGCCTGGAACACCTATGGTTGTTGTTTTTGACACAGCATTCCATCAGACCATGCCTGCATATGCCTACATATATGCTCTTCCGTACGCTCTGTACGAGAAGTATGGGATCAGAAAATACGGTTTCCACGGGACTTCACACAAGTATGTTGCAGGAAGAGCTGCCGCTATGCTGGGGAAGCCCGAAGAAGACTGCAAGATTATCACCTGCCACCTTGGAAACGGTTCAAGTATTACAGCAGTGAGAGGTGGAAAATCGGTTGAGACAAGCATGGGCTTTACCCCACTTGAAGGTGTTGCAATGGGTACCAGGTGCGGCTGGATTGATCCAGCAGTAGTTCCTTTCATTATGGAAAAGGAAGGCCTTACAACCCGTGAAGTCGATACCCTCATGAACAAGAAGTCCGGTGTGCTTGGAGTTTCCGGCCTCAGCAACGACTTCAGAGACCTGGATGAAGCAGCTTCGCAGGGCAACGAGAGAGCAGAACTTGCCCTTGAGATTTTTGCATACAAGGTCAAGAAGGTCATTGGTGAGTATTTAGCCGTGCTCAACGGTGCAGATGCGATAGTCTTTACTGCAGGTATCGGAGAAAACAGCGCAAGTATCAGAAAGAGAATTCTTGCCGATCTTGATAATCTTGGCATGAAAATCGATGAAGAGAAGAACAAGATCAGAGGCGAGGAAATCGATATAAGCACTCCTGATTCAAAAATCAGGGTTCTTGTCATCCCGACCAATGAAGAACTTGCCATTGCAAGGGAAACAAAAGAAATCTGTGAGTTGAAGTAAAGCTACGCAGCTTACCTATCTGTTGGCAAAGGAATTTTTCCTTTGCCTTTTATTCTCTTTTTTCACCCCGAGTTGCGTTTCGTGATCAGAGGGATCAAAGCCTACCCGCTACTTGCTGGTGTCCAGGGCGCAAAACCTTCAGATGTTGGTGCTCTGGTCGATACCATTTTGGAGGGCTCAAGGCTCGTATATGACTTCCCGCAAATAGAGGAATTTGTGAGATTAATCCCAAGATGGCCTTTGAAGAAGGGAAGGGCGCTCTTGCTGTGGATATGAGGCTTACTTTGAGTAAAAGTTAATACTTTGACGAAAAATTGCTAGTTTGAAACGGAAGTAACCGGATTGATTACTTTTGTTATGCATGGTCTTTTTTCTCTTTCTTTTTTTCTTAACCTATCCATAATCTATCTGTTTGTTTATTTGCTGCATCTATTTGCCTGTCTGTTTGCCTGCCCGATTTATGCATTATTTCGGCTTATTTTTCGTCCCTTCGGGGGCAGCCCTCTTTTTTTAGATTCATGCACGAATTTTTTCGATATCAGTTGCCTGTGGTTTCAGAAATCTGAGACGTCTCAGGTTCAGGTCAAACTAAAAATATAACATTTGTTTCGCACATAAATAAGGGCAGTAAATGAGTTGGTAGTATGATCCAAGAACGAAAAAGATTCGTGCTGGCTGTAGGTATCTTGTTTTTATCAAGCATTGTCGCCATTGACCTTCTTCTTGAAGACTCACCCGTGGTGATACAGCTTGAAGGAAACGCATTCAAAGTTGTGGATATTCCTTATGTGTATACAGTAAAAGAAGCTTATATTCTTCTTTTTTCAGGGTTTATGGGAGGGTTAGCTCTGGCTCAGGTTCTGCGGTCTTCAGGGATTCAGGACCCTGTTTTTTCTGTAACGAGTTCTGCATCTCAGGTAAAAGCTCTCAATTTTGCAGCGGAGGAAGTTCCGGAGAGGGAATTTGAGGCTCCAGAAAAAAAATCTGAGTTCTTTTCTGAGAATGTCCCTGTCGGGGAATTTCGGCCTTCAAGAATTAAGATTGACTCATCGGATATCCTTTTGAGAGCCCTTGAAGGAGACGAAAGGAAAGCTGTTGAACTGATCGCAGCAAAGGGAGGGAGAATTCTCCAGAATGAACTCGTGAATTCCCTTAATTTTTCCAAAGCCAAGGTTTCCAGGGTTCTTATGAACCTGGAAAGGAGAGGCATAATAACAAAGAAAAAGTACGGGCTTACCAACTGCATTTCGATTGCTGATGATCTTCAAGACAATGCTGGAATGAAGATTAAAGGGATGGAGGAGGAATAAATGAGGAAAAGTACCTTGATTTATGTTTCGCTTGCCTTATTGGTTTTGTCTCTTGGGGGTTTGTGGTATTATGGGGATTCGGCTGATGTGCATATTGCAGCTATGAACGCTCCATCCATCGGGGTAAGGGAGCCAGGACAACTGGATATAGTGCTTCATAACAATGGTTCAAAGCCTGTGGACGTATGGCTTGAGGTGGAGAATACTTTTGTTGACAGTGATGGAATGTCTCACCATAACTCTGGTCTGCTAATTCCCGGCAATTCCGGAGATCTATGGAGTGCTGAATTCGTTTCTCTTGAAAAACCGATTCTTCTTCAACCTGGAAATAACTCGGCCAGCGTATGGATAGGGTATGCTCTTCCCGGAAAATACCCGGTAAAGGTGAAGGTTGTGGATAATTGCAGGACTCTTGATGAAGGCACATATCTGGTAGAGATTCCTCCCCCCGAAGTTCCCGAAAATCTTTCCCTTAAGCTGGAATATGAAATGGAGAGCAGGAATGCTTCTTATGTTTACAGAATCTACGGATATCTTATCAATAAAGGATCAGGATCTGAATATAATGTATCTACGAACCTGACAGTGATAGATGAAAGAACGGGGAAGACGGTGTTTACATCTACAGAGATTTATGGTGTGGGAGAATATGATAAAACTCCTCTGTGGACCTGGCCGGATTATCCCTATGCAGTTGTGGAAAT
Organism: Methanobacteriota archaeon; assembly: GCA_030054735.1. Classification (GTDB taxonomy): domain Archaea; phylum Halobacteriota; class Methanosarcinia; order Methanosarcinales; family Methanosarcinaceae; genus Methanosarcina. The sequence goes on from JASGVX010000114.1 coordinate 34,569, forward strand.
CGCACACGGAGAGCCTTCTGGAGATTCCTATATGCCCGTTAAGAATGTGGTGATTGGTGAAAGAGGTGGGCGTTTCCGGATTAATGTAACTTCTACGTGGCTGGATCGGGCGGTTTCTGCTGAGCTCTTACTTCCTTCCGAGGAGGAAAGAAGGTGATGCGTATGATAAAGCAATGTGAACTTATCAACAGCAGACATGCAAAAATTTTGCTTCTCTTGCTTTTGTTTTCCGGAATCTGTGCAGGCTGCGTTGGCCAGGACCCTCTCGAGGTCAGGGTGGAGAAACTGGTCAGGAACCTCGGAAACGAGGACCAGAATGTAAGTTATGCTTCGGCTTATGCACTTATCGATATCGGAGAACCTTCAGTGTACTCCTTAATAAAGGCTTTAAAAGACGATAATCCGCAGGTACGCAGCCTTGCTGCCTTTTCTCTTGGAAGGATAGGAGAACCAGGGGCTTCAAAAGCTCTTATTGAGGCCCTTGAAGACCCTGAGCCTGAAGTCCGTATGAATTCGGCTGAGGCTCTCGGTAAGTTGAAAGCTCAGGAAGCCGCAGACTCGCTCATTAAGCTTCTTGATTATAACAATGTTGAAGTGCGCAGTAAAGTCGTATTTGCTCTGGGAGCTATAGGAAACCAAAAAGCTGCTGTCCCTCTTATAGACCTGTTTGGTGACAGGGAACTCGGGGGTTCTGCGGCAAATGCTGTGGGAAACTTAGGATGTAAAGAAGCTGTTGAAAAACTCCTTGGACTGCTGGACAGCAGCGACTCGAATATTCGTATAAATAGCATTTGTGCCCTCAGGCAGATTCATGACTCTAGAGCTGTCCCTTACTTAATTGAAATGCTGAATGATAAGGTTCCAGAGGTAAGAAAGGAAGCCGCTTTTACTCTGGGCTTTTTTATAGAGCCAGAGGAAGCTGCCCAAACGGAGCTAGCTCTTATCAATGCTCTTGGGGACAGCGAACCCGGGGTACAGAAAGAAGCTATTCGCTCTCTTGGGAAGATTAAGAGCAAAGATTCGATCCCTTATCTTGAGGCTCTCCTTCAAGATAAAAACCAGAACATCCAGATTTCGGCCGTTACGGCTCTGGGAAATATTGGAGGTTCTGAAGCTGTGAATTCTCTTACTCCACTTCTTGAATACGAGAAATGGCTGGTGAGAATGAAGGTTGTAGATGCCCTCGTTGAAACTGGAGACCCCGGAGCAATTGATCCTTTAATCTCTTCGCTTGGGGATGAAAATTATAGAGTAAGGCAACGTGCTGCAGACGGTCTGGGAAAACTTGGAGATCAGAGAGCCGTAGAACCTCTCCTCAAAGCTCTGGATACTGAAAGAGAATGGGAGGTTCGGGTTGCGGAGGTCCGTGCTCTTGGGGAACTTGGAGGCTCCGAAGCTATTGAAGGCTTGCGCCGGATTAGCACGGATATGGAAGAATATTGGAATGTGAGGAACACTGCAGAGGAGTTACTCAAAAAATAATTTTATTATTACAAACCTGAAACTGACTTTCCGCAGATGCTTGCAAAAAAATAACATTTTTTCTCTTATTGATTTTGGAGAATTATTCGAAAATTTGCATTAATTGGCTCAGTTGAAGCTTTGGGAATGGAAATAGAAAGTATTTCAATGAAGGAAAAAGATCGAAAAATTCGGGAAATTCCAAAAATACATGTTTGAGTAACCAGGGAGTATTTCTGATAAACGATAGCATGAAAAATTGTGAAAAATTGAAGGACATCTGCGGAAAGCTGACTGTAAGAATAAATCTGTTTTTAAAAATTTGAATTTTAGCCTCTTGAAAGAAGCTAATTTTTATTACCCGTAAATTAGTCCATTTAATCTCAGCTCAATAAAAACCCATATATTAGTTCTCTCGAGCGAGCGAGTGAAAAGAGCCGTGGGCTGTTGCGATTACATCACAACTCCCAGAAAATCTTAGATTTTTTGTGATCCTGAAACGGAACTCGGGTGGTGCAAATCAGGACTACTTGGTGAATTTTACCAGCCGCGTTCCTGAAGTGCTTCCTGTGCAGGGATCATATCTGCACTGATGCCTTTCATTCCTGCACCCACACCTTTTGAGACTTCTGCGAGTTTTGCAGGGTTATTGTAATTATTTACTGCTTCAACAATTGCTTTTGCCATCTTCTCAGGGTTTTCGGCTTTAAAAATTCCTGAACCGACAAAGACACCATCTGCACCAAGGCGCATCATAAGAGCGGCATCTGCTGGGGTTGCAACTCCACCCGCTGCAAAGTTTAGTACGGGCAAGCGCTGCATTTTAGCGGTTTCGACCACAAGCTCTATAGGAGCTTCAATTTCCCTTGCAGCCATTATAAGTTCTTCTTTGGTCTTACCTGCAAGAGCACGGATTTCTCCCTGAATCTGCTTCATATGCTTTACTGCCTGGCTGACATCGCCTGTCCCGGCTTCTCCTTTCGTCCTGATCATGGCTGCGCCTTCGTTAATCCTGCGGAGGGCTTCTCCTAGGTTTCTTGCTCCACAGACAAAAGGCACGGTAAACTGTGTTTTGTCTATATGATAGAATGGATCGGCAGGAGTAAGGACTTCGGATTCATCTACCATGTCAACGCCGAGTGCTTCAAGAATTTCGGCTTCGACAAAGTGTCCTATCCTTGCTTTTGCCATAACAGGGATGCTAACCGTATCAATGATCTGCTGTACGATTTCAGGGTCTGCCATACGGGCAACCCCGCCTGCCTTTCTGATATCCGCAGGAACAGCCTGAAGGGCCATAACAGCAACTGCTCCGGCTTCTTCTGCGATTCTGGCCTGTTCGGGAGTAGTTACGTCCATGATCACACCCCCCTTCTGCATCCGTGCAAAGCCCCGTTTGATAAGTTCGGTCCCATGTCTTAATTTTTCAAAGTCCATGAATGTCTTCCTCGTTGTTTTGATCAAATTTGTAAGATTTTGCCGTGTGAAATCTTTCCCAGAGGTGAAAGAACCATTAAGTCCTTTCCACCAGTTACAACCAGCAGGTTGCGATTTTCAGTTTGCTATTTCTCCAGTGAATTGTGAATACGCTCAATAGTAAAAAGCATTATTTAAGTTATTCCTTAATTATAGAGCACAGTATAAATTAACTTATAATGATTTAACATTTTTTGTATTTTATACTGGTGGTTAACACTTTTACTGTCTTTTTTCTCCGGAATTTTTATACATGTATATTCTGTAGTTTTCAATAATATCTGACTATCCAGGGAATAATATGATTTTAATCTTCTTTACATATTATTTCTTAGATATAATTTCTTGGATGAATTACAGGAATAAGATATATCTGAGCCTTTATTATTCCTGTTCCTTATTTACTTCACTTTTTTCTATTACTCTACTTATTCCGTAGAGTTTCTTTTGTACAGGCCAAGATATCTACATAAATCCATATAGTAAATGCGGGGATAAAAGCCTTTAAGAATTCTATAAGCGGAGCCCTAAGGTAACTTACAGTATCAGCAATATCAAACCCAATATCAAGAACAAGAGTGGATAACCCGAACATTACGAGGGTGATAAACACCCTGAGAGTTCTCTGCTCCGCAGTTCCGGTATCTTCCTGGAGACCTTTTTCTTATAATACCTAACTTCCGCCTTTTTAAGCACATAATAAGATATCCGAAGAACCTTATGCGCTTAAAAAGGCGGAAGTTAGAATGGATATTTTCCAATTTCCAGGGAATTACAGAACTTATTACTCAAAAAAAAGGGAGATTTGAGTCAGAATTATTGAATATGGAGGATATTCACTGGAAGATTTTGAGTCTCATGGGGGAGAAATATGAAAATATCTATCTCTAATAACGTTAACCTGCCGAATGTAGGATACAGGGTTAGATTCAGTTTCAGCCGGGTCTCTGTAAAATCTTTTTTTTCCATTCTTTTCCGTATCCCATCGGGCATCATAAGGAAGAAATAAGTACCATCCGTTGCAAAATAATTCATTATATGAAATCCAAACTTCTCACCTTTATCCTTGTCCTTTCTCTTGTTGCGAATGCTTACTTTATTCTGTTCGAGCTAGCTCCGGTTGAAGGGGAGCAGGTCCAGAAAATGCAGGCAGAGATAAATTCTCTTGAAACGGAAAATAAAAGACTCGAGATGCAGATAGTTCAGGATAATCAGTCTCTCCAGTCTTATGCCTCTCAGCTCGATTATTATCGTGAAAAAATCTATGAGCTTCAGAATGTCTCTCAAATCTGTCCTGTGAGTATGGAAGGATCTGCTACCCTCCAGGGTCCTGCAGTTTTCCATAAAATCCAGACTGAGCAAAACGGTCCTTTTATCAGACAGTCGGTTTCTGAAGAAGGTGCCCTGATAAATATCTCGGTTGAGATACAGCCTGGAAAAGGCCGTGTGCTTGTTCAGACAAGACCTCTTATGGGCATGGTCTTTCAGGATGCAGCAAACACTGCGGTTTTTTTGGCTGAGAATAAGACAGGAAAGCAACTCTCAAGCAGTGATGTTATCTTCAGTATTACTGCAGATCAGGAAATCCCTGGTGTCGATGGTCCCAGTGCTGGGGCTCTCATGACCCTTCTTACAATTTCCGCGATCAATGGAACCGAACTTAACGACAGCATAACCCTAACAGGTACTATTGATTATGAAGGTGCTGTCGGTGTTATAGGCGGGGTCTTTGAAAAAGCCCAGGCTGCAAAAGCCGGGGGTAAAACTCTCTTCCTTATTCCCAGAGAAAACAGTGAGCTTGTTACTTACAAATTCGTAAAAAGAAACATCGGAGTTTTTCAAGTTATTGAGAGAATCCCGGAATTTGTAGATGCCGAGGAGTATATTGAGGAGAATGTCGGGATAGACGTCGAGTACGTGGATACTATTGATGACATACTGAAGTATGAGATGTAAAATTGATGAGATCAGGCTGTCTCAAAACTCAAACCATTTCTACAATTGGATAATGAGATACGTTAACTTTAAAAACAAACCCACTTAAAATAGAAAAATTTAGACATGAATTAACCTTGTAATGGAATAAATTGATGCTATTATAGAATTAACTATATTTTTGAGACAGCCTGAATGTCATGAATATAGAATGTACAGGAAGAAGGATTGGTGACATAGAGACTTTGGTTCATGAAGTAGGTGCGTGGACTAAAAGAAGGAACAAGCATGAAAGAAAGATAAAATGGAAATTTACGCGAAAAATTTCTGACGAGAATATGTCCATATATTATGCACCATTATTAAACAGCCATGACACTAGTAGCGAAGCGGAATACCAGGTCGCACCCTTCGCGGGGTGTGGGTTGAAATAACATCCGCACGAAGGATGGTTATACGACAACCTGTCGCACATTCATTATTTTATAATCGGCCTATCATTTATTACCAAATAATTTCTATTTCTTTTATTCGACCCATTCCACGCCAGTTTGTGTTCTTCTTTAGTAAGCCCTTTAATATTAATGATCCGCCTACTTCTAAGTTATCTCTATCTTCACATGATGCTAACAAGTCCCATTTCTCACTAGTTGTATAAATCATACCTTTATCGGTTGTATTGAAACAATTCAACACATAATATTTGTCATCATAAAAATATACATATGCTAATCCAGATTTAATACCTTTCATAGTGGCGTTTTCTTGTACTCGTATAGCACATTCTACACAATCGTAATATTTTATTTTATCTGTAGTATCGGTATTTATAAATGATATTACTCGATTATATGTTACATCTTTAGCGACATTGATATAATCATTTTCATTCTCAACTATTGTTTCATTCTCAACTATTATTTTATTCTCAAATGTTGTTTCATTCTCAACTATTGTTTCATTCTCAACTATTGTTTCATTATTCTCGATGCAACCACTCCAGATCAACGTTATAAATATCGTTAAATATAGTAACTTCCTATTAATCATAATAGATCACCATAGATCAGACTATTTACAATAAAATACTATACTATATAATATTTCTATATATATTTATACCTATTAGAGATTGATAGAGTATATATATTTGCGAGTGTAGTATAAAAACAAATAAATAATTACGTTGAAAATTAAACCAAAATATAAAATCTTAGTAATACTCAAGATCCAAGAGACATTCAGTCTCTTTCAGTAGTTCGCTAAAATTTTTCCTCCACCTTTAGTCTAGCTCCATTATCTCAGACACCATACTGCTGTCCTGACCCTCAACTTTCTTCTTAGCCATTCCCCAATTAGAAGTATAAACATTTCAAA
>JASGVX010000115.1 GCA_030054735.1 Methanobacteriota archaeon
GTTCAGACAGCAAAGAAACTGGGAGTAAGTGCATATCAGTACATATGTGATAGAGTAAGCAATAAATTTGAGATGCCATCTCTGGCTCAACTCATCAGAGAAAAAAGTTCATTGAGTTGAAAGCCAGAGATTTCCACCGAATGTGAAGAGGATACAGTAAATGTTCAAGATATGCGCGTTGAAGTCGTCACCCCGAGTTCGGTATCAACACGGGTAACGAGCACTTCAAAGACCCCGTCTTTAATTTTAAGAATGGATACATCAAAAGTCCCGCCTCCAGGGTCGTAAACCAGAATTTTCCAGTTATTGATCCCATCCCTCAGACCATAACTCAGGATTGGAATTTGGGGTATTTTAATCCGGCTAAAATGAAGAATTATTCACCGGCATTGACACTGCCCTTATCTAATCGTTTAATCTGGTATTATCTAATTGTTAAATCTGGTGTTATCTAATTGTTAAATCTGGTGTTATCTAATTGTTTAATCTTCCCTCATCTAATCTGGTCTTTTCTGTGAAAGTAACTCGATATAAAAAGGGTTCATCCCAGGCTGTTCTTTGAAGGAAGCGAATGCCAGAGCGCACTTATCCTGGAAGGAACTATGGGATGAGTTTATATAGAAGTACAAACATGTAAAATGCGATTTTAATTCCAGAGCAATTCCAAACTCACACTAATGGAGGATTAAATTATGGCAGGACAGCCAATATTCATTTTAAAAGAAGGAAGTAAGCGAACTAGAGGCAGGGATGCCCAGAGCAACAACATTATGGCTGCAAAAGCAGTAGCAGAAGCAGTCAGAACCACCCTTGGCCCCAAAGGTATGGACAAGATGCTTGTAGACTCAATGGGCGATGTCGTTATTACAAACGACGGAGCAACCATTCTCAAAGAGATGGACATCGAGCACCCTGCAGCAAAGATGGTGGTAGAAGTATCCAAGACCCAGGACGATGAAGTAGGAGACGGAACCACCAGTGCAGCTGTGGTCGCAGGTGAACTCTTAAGCAAAGCCGAAGGCTTAATCGAACATGAAGTCCACCCGACAATTATTGCATCCGGATACAGGATGGCAGCCGAGAAAGCTGTTGAAGTCCTTAACTCCCTGGCAATGGATGTGGATATATCTAACAGGGACCTGCTTATCAGCATCGCCGAAACCGCCATGACTGGAAAAGGTGCGGAAGCCTCCAAGAAACTCCTTTCCGAGATTGCCGTAGATGCTGTTACAAGCGTTGTCGACACAAACGGCAAAAAGACAGTTGACATGGAAAACATCAGCGTTGTCAAGAAAGTCGGTGGCAGAATAGAAGATTTCGAGCTTATTATGGGCATGATCATTGACAAGGAAAGAGTCCACACAAACATGCCCGAGAAAGTCAAAGATGCAAAGATCATCCTTCTGAACTCCGCAATCGAACTCAAAGATACCGAAGTGGACGCAGAGATCTCAATAACCTCTCCTGACCAGCTCCAGTCCTTCCTTGACCAGGAAGAGCAGATGCTTAAGAAAATCGTCCAGAAAGTTATCGACAGCGGCGCAAATGTAGTCTTCTGCCAGAAGGGCGTTGAAGACCTCGCACAGCACTACCTTGCAAAAGCAGGCATATTCGCCGTCCGCAGAGTCAAGAAGAGCGACATGGATAAACTCGCAAGGGCAACTGGCGGCAAACTCATCACCAACCTTGACGAGATTACTCCAGAAGATCTCGGCTTTGCCAAACTTGTTGAAGAAAAGAAGGTTGGCGGCGACCGCATGACATTTGTCACAGGCTGCGACAACCCAAAAGCTGTTACTATTCTCCTGCGCGGCGGCACAGAACACGTTGTTGACAGCATCGATAACGCTCTTGAAGATGCTCTCCGTGTGGTAGGAGTTGCAATCGAAGATGAAAAACTCGTTGCAGGCGGCGGCTCTCCAGAAGTAGAGGTTGCCCTCAGGCTCCAGGAATACGCAGCAACTCTCGAAGGCAGGGAACAACTTGCAGTAAAAGCTTACGCCGATGCTCTCGAAATTATCCCCAGGACTCTTGCAGAAAACGCAGGTCTCGACCCAATCGACATGCTAATGGAGCTGCGCTCCCAGCACGAGAAAGGCATGAAGACTGCAGGACTTAATGTTTACGAAGGCAAGGTCGTTGACATGTGGGAGAGCTTCGTAGTTGAGCCCCTCAGAGTCAAGACTCAGGTAATCAATGCAGCTACAGAGTCTGCAGTTATGATCCTCAGGATCGATGACATCATCGCTTCTACCCGTGCATCACCAGGCCCTGAAGAAATGGGCGGAATGCCACCAGGAATGGGCGGCGGAATGCCGGGAATGGGTGGAATGCCACCAGGAATGATGTAAATTCCTGAAAAAAATAAGAAAACCCGAAAACTAATTGAATCCAGAAAAAGGAGCAGTAGATTTATTGCTCCTTTTTTAAAGTTCAGTCAGAAAATATTCCAGGCTTGAAAAACTTTTTCCGGACTATCATGGGAAAATTCATGTGAATCTTCGTTCTCTTTTTCTCTCAGCCTTTTTTAAGACAATTCAGGATGTCATCAGTTTCATATTTTGTTTTGATTATCCGTGTCCTGCCCCTTTTACCCTTTCCTGTAAAGTCAGCGTCCACATAGTTAAGCGCCTGGAGCCTGTTGACCATGCCGTAAAAGCGGGTGTATCCAAGCTGTGTCAGCTCATGGAAGGATTTATAGAGCTCTCCAGCCTTAGTTTCATCCTTCTTTGCTATCAGTTCAAGTAGCTGTTTTTCAGGGTCTGAGAGGAGGCTTATCCCTCTGCACAGGTGGAGCAGTTTGGATGCTTCGTAAGCTTTCTCCACGTCCCCTAATGAGATCATGCGGCTCCCCCTGCGTTCTGCGTTAAAACCTGAACGTCTGAGAAGGTCAATTCCAACCCTCAAATCTCCTGTCTTTTGCACATAAGAGACTACAAGTTCCAGCACTTCGTCAGAGACTACTTTGGGGTAAAAACCGTATCTGACCCTGTCCTTAAGGATATCCAGAAGCTCTGCCTCCTCATACTTTGGGAAGGATATTTCTTCAGGTAGGAAAACCGAGTTAACTCTGGAATCCAGGCAGTAAAGGTCAGTTGCATCATTTACTATCCCTATTACCCCGATTTTTGCTCCAGGATATTGCTCATGAGCCCTTAGCAGAGAATACATTACTTCATTGGCATGCCCTTCACTGCACAGATAATTAAGGTCGTCCAGTGCTACAATCAGGACTTTTTCCGAAGAAATCAGAAAATTTACAACGGCCTCAAAGAGTTTTCTGAAAGCAATCCCGGAATTAGGGGGAGAGATCCCAAAGAGCTGCCTGTAAATTCGGGACATTACGGCAAAACGTGTGGAATCAATCTGGCAGTTAACCTTTACAGCCACAACACCCGGAGCATGAGCTTTGACTTCTTTGAAAACCTTCATAACCGCACTCGTCTTTCCAGTGCCCGGAGGCCCGACCATCAAACAGTTTAAAGGTCGCATGCCGCGCAGGGCAGGTTTGAGTGCAAATTTAAGCGCATTTAACTGAGAATCCCTGTGGGGAAAATATTCAGGGAGATAATCTGGCTCAAGTACAGAAAGGTCCTTAAATAGGGTTTCGTCCCAGAGTAGTATATCATTACCTGTCAAGGAAACCTGCTCCTTTGTGATTTATGTGTATTAATGTAGTATTTTTGCTGCTGGATTCTTACAACTGGATTTCATGTGCTTGCAGAATACTGATTTTGAGTGCTGGTCTGTAAAAGTATGTTTGAATGGCCGGACCTCAATCGAATGCAGCATAAATGAATATTCAGTATAATTAAATAATATGAATATCATAATTTGAACGGAGATTTAAAATGTCATATTCAAGTTTTGATATAAATAAGTTAAATTTTTGTAAATATATCTATTGTTCTGTTTAAATTTTTCATAAATATGTTTTATTACATTTTAGCTTTTTTGAATTTTTACGGAATTAGGACTTACGCACTTGAAATGTAAAATCAGACACATGCGGGCTCGTCAACATTATTTGAGTTTATACAATTAAGTAACTTCCGCTCGTGCTTTTCAATTCAACTGCGTAAGTCCTAGTCGTATATAAACGATTACAACCATTCAAAATCACATACTCCTTGATGACTGACAAGACACTAGGTCCAGATAGAAAACCACAAATAGATTTTATCGAAGAATACATGAAACAAAAACATGAACCTGTTTACAAAGGTGGAGATATTGCAAATTATGGAACTATTCCTCTATTTAAAAGTGAAAATGAGTTCAATTTCTTCGGCCACAAATTGGATTTGATTTTTGATAACACTCGTAAAAAAATTATGGGTAAAGGTCAGCTTAGATCATTTGCTTCAGAGTTGACCAGGCTAAAAGTCGGGATTCCTGAAGATTTATCTAATGAAGAAAAGATAAATATTTCTAAAGAAATTTGTAAAAAAACGAGCTTCGAAACTACTGAACATTCAATAAACCTTTTCTATTTTGGAATATATCTTATCCTGATGCATGCTCTGGAATTTGAAGGCGTATCAAAGTCTTTTGCAGAAAAAAACGTTATCCGGGATATCTCTTTCTCAGTAGAGAAGGGCGAAATCTTTGGGCTGCTAGGACCAAACGGAGCTGGAAAGACCACTCTCATAAGGCTGCTTCTTGACATTATAAAACCGGACTCAGGAGAGATCCGGGTCTTTGGGGGTTCTCTTACTCCTATTGCAAAAGATAGGATCGGCTACCTGCCAGAAGAACGGGGGTTGTACAGAAAAACGAAACTTCTGGATATGCTTGTCTACCTCGCCCAGCTTAAAAATGTCCCTAAAAAAGAGGCTAAGGAGAATGCAGAGGAACTTTTAAAGTCCCTGGAACTTTATGAACACAGGGGAAAAAGAGTAGAAGAACTCTCAAAGGGGATGCAGCAAAAAGTTCAGTTCCTTTCTTCAATTATCCACGACCCTGAACTCATTATTCTTGACGAGCCTTTTTCCGGGCTTGACCCTGTGAGCACAAAAACCATTAAAGCCAAAATTCTTGAGTACAGGAACGAAGGCAGGACCGTAATCCTCTCCACACATATAATGGAGCAGGCGCAAAAACTATGCGACAGGATCCTTATGATCAATAAAGGCCAGCGAGTGCTTTACGGTACAGTTGAAGGGATAAGAAAGGAACACGGAAAAAACTCTCTGCTTGTGGAGTTTGCAGATAAAGGGAGTTTGAGCCTCGTTCGAGAAATACCAGGAATCAAAAAAATTACAGAGCACAGGGGGTCGCTTGAGATCTTTCCAGAAGAAGGAATAGATGCACAGGCAATTCTTCAGGAGCTCATACGAAAAACCGAAATCCTGCGTTTTGAGCAGATGCTTCCTTCTCTGAACGACATTTTTATTGAGACTGTGGAGAGTGCTTCTGGTGAATAAATTTTTCGGAAAAACATTTATTGTTGGCAGGCACGAGTTCCTGAAAACTATCAGGCGCAAAGAGTTTCTTTTCATGACCTTTCTTTTTCCTCTTCTCATCATCGTATTCTCTATTATACCCTCTCTGCTTGTCAGTACCTCTACTGTCGAAGACCAGAGGGTAGGCTACATTGACATGACCGGGTCCTTCAATTTCCCGGTATCCTCAACACGTGAAGGTTTTTCTCTAGGGCCGCTGGAGGTGAAACCCTCGGCTATAGAGTTTGTGAGGTATGAAGAAAGCTCAGATGCCAGGAAAGACCTGCAGTCAGGCCAGATTTCTTCTTATTTTATAGTCAGGCCAGATTTCCTTGAGACAGGTGTGGTAGAACTTTATGCCTCAGAAAAGGAAATGACATTCCCAGAAGTTGAACTCTCAGATGAACTTTCAAATATAGCAATTGATTCCCTCCTGAAAGACCGTGTTGATGAACCCGTCCTCCAGAGGGTTAAAAATCCAATTAACCTGAAATTGTATAAGATTGGAGATAATGGAGAATCTTCAGAACAGGGCATAGCTGAGGCCCTGACTAACTTTGGTCTGCCTTTCATTACTGTCTTTATACTCTTTTTCAGCATTTTTTCTTCATCGGGTTACCTTCTCCGTGGAGTTGCCGAAGAGAAGGAAAACAGAATTATGGAAGTTCTTCTCTCTTCATTAGCCCCTATTGAGCTTCTTGCCGGTAAAATAATTGGGCTCGGTGCAGTAGGCCTTCTGCAGGTTGTCATCTGGCTTTCAGTAATCATTCTCGGGAGTGGGTATGCCCTTCCGATAAAGATAAAACCCATGTTTCTTTTTCTAGCCATTATCTACTTCCTGCTAGGTTTTCTCCTCTTTGCCAGCATGATGGCAGGGATTGGGGCAGTAACAGGTTCCCTTCAGGAGAGCCAGCAGGTTGCGGGAATCTTTACATTTGCTGCTGCGTTTCCTCTTTTTTTTATGCAGTTAATCCTTACGGAGCCCGATGGTCCGCTTTCAGTTTTTCTTTCCCTTTTCCCCTTTACGTCTCCAGCATCAATGTTATTCAGGACAGGAGTTTCGGAAGTGCCTTTTTACCAGATAGCAGTGAGCCTTTTAATCCTTTTTATTTCCATTCATGCAGTAATTATAATTTCGAGCCGGCTATTCAGGGTTTATCTGCTCATGTATGGAAAAAGGCCCGGGGTAAAAGAAATCCTGAAGAATATCAGGGAGGCTGGCAGCTAAATCCATTTGCTTCCTGAGGGATGATCTGTTAAATATCTGATAAATATAAAAGTGATTTTGCAGGTAAATAGGCGCGTCTGACTATTATATCCGGCTATCCGCAGATCTCCTTCAATTTTTCACAATTTTTCATGCTATCGTTTTTCTGAAATACACCCAGCTTACTCAAACATGTATTTTTGGAATTTCCCAAAATTTTCGATCTTTTTCCTTCATTGAAATACTGTAACTATTCAACCTATTGATAAAAAAATATTGGTATTGGTACATAAATACTGATATATATTATGAGAAAGTATATTTCTTCATGAACTGTCCACGATGTAAGAGTTCCAGTTATAATAAGAACGGTAAAGTTGATGGACGTCAACGCTACAAATGTCAAGATTGTGGATATAACTATTCTGTAGAACTAAAATCAACTGCGTTTTCCACTTCTGTTAAAAGACAGGCTTTGCAACTTTATCTAGAAGGATTAGGATTCCGTTCAATAGGACGATATTTAGGAGTAAGTCATGTTTCTGTCCAAAGATGGATAAAGAAATTTGGTCAGGAGTTAGAGGACCTGAAAAGCGAAAATGAGATCTCTGTTGTAAAAGTGGATGAGATGCTCACTTACATCGCTAATAAAAAAAATACTGCTGGATCTGGATTGCTGTTGATAGAGTTGGGTAAAAGTTCATCAACTGCTCTTTTGGCAGCAGAGGAAGCGAAACTGGAAAAACTAATATAAGAAAAATTAAAGAAAAAAGAGACTGAACAGGTGATGACTGATCACTGGAGAGCATATGGAGAGTTTATTCCAAAAAAATCATACTCAATCCAGAGCAGAAACATATACTGTTGAAGGACATAAGAGCATAATGGGGCACTTTCTGGCAAGGTTGAGAAGAAAAACAAAATGTTATACTAAAAAAAATGTTATACCAAGAGTCTTGAGATGCTAAAATACTCGGTTCTTCTATTGATGAAATACAGAAATAAAGAATTAACTATATTAGAGTAACAATACCAAAAAAAGATATATTTATCAGGTGAGGATAGGCGAATTGTGAATGCTCATAGGAATTGATGTAGGTGGCACCACCACGGATGCGGTGCTTATTCAAAACGGAGAGGTATACAGCACAGCCAAGGTCCCAACGGATGCAGGGAATCTTCTTAAATCTCTGATCGGTGCCCTTGATGAAGTTAGCAGAGGAGTTTCTCCGGAACATTTCAAAAGGGTGGTGTTCAGTACAACTGTAATAACAAACCTTATTGCTGAGGGCAAAACCGACCGTGTGGCTCTACTGCTTATTCCGGGACCGGGTGTTAACCCTGCAAGTTATGTTTTTCCTGACAGTTTCTACCTTAAAGGGGCCATGGACTACAGAGGAAGGGAAATCCAGCCCCTTGACGAAGCTGAGGTTCGAGAGACGGTAAAAAGAATCAGGGAGCAGGGCTTTACCAGAGCTGCCGTGGTAAGCAAATTCGGGCAGAGGAACCCTTCTCATGAACTCAGGATAGAAGAAATTCTCAGGGAGATGTACCCGGAATGCAAGGTAGAACTCGGGCATAAAGTCTCAGGGAAACTGAACTTTCCTAGAAGGGTCGCTACTTCTATGCTGGCCTCAGCAACAGGGGAGCGCTACCAGGAGTTCGTTGCAGAGATAAAAAAGTCTCTGGAGGAAAGAAAAATCAGAGCTCCCATATATATCCTTAAAGCCGATGGAGGGACTCTTCCAATTGAAAAGTCAGTAGAATTCCCTGTGGAAACTATATTTTCAGGCCCTGCGGCAAGCACTATAGGAGCTCTTGCCCTTACTCCTGAAGGGCAGACATCAGTTGTGGTGGATATTGGCGGGACCACTACCGATCTTGCTCTTATCCTTTCCGGAAAACCGCTTATCGCTTCCAAAGGTGCCATGCTCGGAAACTTCCTGACCCATGTCCGCGCCTTTGCAGTCCGCTCGATAGCTGTAGGAGGGGACAGCATTATAAGGGTTAGAGAAAGCGATGATGGTCTCAGGAAAGTAACTATAGGGCCTGAAAGGGCAGGTCCGGCTTACTGTATGGGGGGAGAAGAGCCAACCCCAACGGATGCTTTGAGAGTGCTTGGGCTTGTAGAAGTAGGAGACCAAAAACGTGCAAAAGAAGCAATCACAGCTCTAGCTTCCAGTCTTGGTAAGACAGAAAACGAGGCCGCTTCACTTATAGTGGACGCAACTGCAGAAATGATTGCGCAAGCAGTAAGAGATATGTTTCTTGAATGGGAACAGGAGCCTGCTTACAGGATATGGGAAGTTTTGCAGGAGAAAAAAGTAAGACCTGAAAATGTTGTCGGAGTAGGCGGCGGGGCAAAGGGCCTGATTGCAGGAGTTGCAGAAAAGCTAAATGCAAAACCGGTTATTCCTGAACATTCGGAAGTGGGAAATGCCATCGGTGCGGCTGTTGCAAGGCCTACTCTTACTCTTAATCTGCGCATTGATACCCAGCAAAAGGTCTATTCTGTAGCCGAAGAAGGTGAGATTGTGAGCCTTAACTCAACAGATATCGGAAATTTCAACAGGATGCGTTCAGAAGAAGCCGAAACCCTTGCAACAAAACTCCTCAGGGAACGCGCAAAAAGGCTTGGGGTTTCCGAGTATGCAGATGAAGCTGAGCTTGTTAGCAGTGAGGTCTTTAACGTAGTTGATGGCTGGATTACGGCAGGGCGGCTTTTTGACGTAAGTATGCAGATTCCGGCAGGCCTGATTCCGGAATGGGACAGGAGGGAAAAGGCATGAAGCTCGGGCTTGGGAAAATTAAGGACGCACTCAAAGGCGGAGCTGAAAAAAGTGCCGGCACCGAGAAAAAAGAACTGAATAAAGAAGAAATTGAGACTTATAGGGTGGAGGAAGTTATAGTGAAAACAAAGACTTCAGAGCAGAAATCTGAAGATGAAGCAGAATATGAAGCGGAAAAGAAACATATGATCCCTGTAAACCGGTCAGGAGCCAGAAGGACGGGTCTTATTTTCTTCCCAGCATTTGACTGGGCAATTTCTCCAACCCATCCTGAAAGAGAAGAACGCCTCCTCTATACTCGTGACCAGATCTTTGAAGAAGGGCTGATGGACCTACCGCAGATAGCCGAGTACAAACCGCGCCTTGCAGATTTTAAGGACATTGCAAGAGCCCATTTCTGCGTCCCTGACATAGAAACTCAGGCAACAACTCCTCACCTGATCGCAGCTGGCAGCTGTCTTGTACTTGCTGATGCCCTCATGCAGGGAGAGGTTAAAAACGCTTTTGCCCTTGTACGCCCTCCAGGCCATCATGCCATGACAGTAGCCCACGGAAACCGCGGTTTTTGTAATATCAATAATGAAGCAATCCTTGTCGAGTACCTGAGAAAAAAGTACGGTATCCGCAGGATAGCAATTGTGGACACCGATGTCCATCATGGAGACGGGACACAGGAGATTTTTTACAATGACCCGGATGTTCTTTTTATTTCTTTCCACCAGGACGGGAGGACACTCTATCCCGGATCGGGCTTCATGAATGAACTTGGAGGGCCAAAAGCACTTGGAAGGACGATCAATATCCCTCTTCCTCCCGGTACTCCGGATGAGGGTATACTCTACGTTCTCGATGCACTGGTGATGCCAATCCTCGAAGATTTCAAGCCCGAACTCGTCCTCAATTCTGCAGGGCAGGACAACCACTATACCGATCCTCTTGCAAACATGCGCTTCTCCGCGCAGGGCTATGCAAAGTTAAACGAGAAGCTTGCTCCTGATATGGCAGTACTTGAAGGAGGCTATGCGATACAGAGTGCACTGCCCTATGTAAATGCAGGCATAATTCTTGCCATGGCAGGTCTTGACTATTCCTGCATAAAGGAGCCTGATTTCAAACCCGGGATCTTTGTGCAGGCTGCAAGGGACAGGCAGATCCTTGAAGGAGTTGTTTCAACTCAGCTCGAAAACTGGAAAAACCGGGACAGGCTTGTAAAAGCAGAAATCGCAAAACACGGGGACTTTTACCGCCGGAAAAAACAGATCTATTATGATACCGATATGATTCAGGAACTCCAGGAAGAAACAGTCAGGATGTGCCCTGACTGCCAGGGCTATGTAACCATAGATTCCCGTGCCCACAGTAATGTAAGCAATGCCAGAATATTCGGTGTTTCGGTCCCTATATATGCCTGCAACCGTTGCCAGGAGGAAGCCAGGGAAGAGTATGCTAAGAGGCTTAATTCTCCGGTATACGAATACGTTTACCTTCAGGATAAGAAAGCAGACGAATACAGGGCATATAATATGAGGAAGAAACAGGAAACTGTTTACTGAAAAATTCTACTCGAGAAGCCTGTAAGGGTTTTGAGATTTAAATTATTGAGATTTAATCGTTTTCGAGGGGCGTTGAAATCATTTATTGAGAGGCAAATCCCCTCCTTTATTTTTGAGTTTAAGTTTTTCTTTATCCCTCAAGCCTCATATTTTTATATGCTATTTTCCCTTTGAATTGATTTACTTTTTCCTACTTTTTTCTATTTTTTCTACTTTATCCTATTTTATCCTAGATAGCGTACCGAAAGTTCTGTAAAATATGATTGACTCTGTATCCTTTTTCTTTCATCACAAAAATAAGGAGGCAGAGTCAATGGTAGATTTATTCTCTCTCATAAAAGATTATCTTGTCGATCAA
>JASGVX010000116.1 GCA_030054735.1 Methanobacteriota archaeon
TTAATTCGATTCTTGAACCATATCTAGATTTAGATGTGAAAAGAGACATACGGCGGCGTTTTCATAGTATATAAAGGTATCGGAAAACATCGTTTAAGGAAAAGTAAAAAATTAGTGAACTACTGAAGTTATAAAATAGAACCATAGAATTGCGAAAAAGCGATTTTCAGCGATAGATTTATTTTAAGAATTTAAATCCCAGTTTTATAAATAATTATTTATAGGCATATGTTTTTCTTTTAGCGGCAACTGGGGAGAGGTAAAACAGAAAAACATGAAAAAAAGGTGGAGGAGGGGATTAGGATAATGATTCCTCCTCGTCTTACTCAAATTATAAATTAGAGCTTTCTTGCCTGGTGCTTCAAACAAATATTTTTTGAATATCCTGATGAAAAACAGATCCTTTAAAATAGCTCGAGCGAGAAAGCTAATCTTATACTTATTAATTGCAAAATGACTATCTTTTAAAAGAAAACGGAAGAGGTAACATGTGTATAGCAATTCCTGGAAAAGTAAAAGCTATTGTGGATGAAAACACAGCAACTATTGACATGGGTGGAGTCTGTAGAGACATAAATATGGCCCTTATGGGAGGTGCAGATGAGTCTATGATTGGAAAACATTTCCTTGTGCATGTTGGATATGCGATATCTGAGATTTCGGAAGAGGAAAGTGAAGAAACCATGCGCCTTCTCAAGATAATGGCTGGTCTTGAGGAAATAGATTCCTTCGAAAGCGAATCTCATTGAAAGCGGGCGCGGATAATATGGAAAACGGAAAATCTCTTTCAAAACCAGCTGTTTCTGAATTCGAAAAGAAGCTAATTGAAAGAATCAAAAGTTCGGAAGTGTCACTTCGTATAATGCATGTCTGCGGGACGCACGAAAGAACCATAGCGAAATACGGGCTCAGAACTGTGCTGCCACAAAATATAGAGGTAATAAGCGGTCCCGGCTGTCCTGTCTGTGTCACTCCTGAAGAAGATATTAATATTGCAATCGCCCTTGCAAAAAGCGGAGCAACTGTTGTAACTTTTGGAGATATGATGAGAGTTCCCGGTTCGGCAGAAAGCCTGCTGGATGCAAAATCTGAAGGGGCGGATCTAAGGATGGTCTACAGTATAGACGATGCAGTTGCCCTTGCAGAAAAAAAACCGGAGCTGGAAGTAGTTTTTTTCGGAATAGGTTTTGAAACCACAGTACCTGCAAATGCGGCAGCTCTCTTGAAAGATACGCCTGAAAACTTCAGCCTCTTTGTCTCACAAAAGCAAACTCCCCCTGCAATCAATCTCCTTGCAAGTGATACAAATGTTGATGCTTTTATCGCTCCCGGACATGTGGCAACTATTATAGGGACAAAGCCTTTTGAGCCGCTCGCAGAAAAAGGCTTTCCTGTTGTCGTGAGCGGGTTTGAAGCAGGAGACGTGCTTCTTGGAATAAACCTCTTACAGATGCAGATAGAAAAAGGGATCTCAAGGGTAGACAACGGATATCCAAGGGTTGTAAAGCCAGAAGGGAATACAATAGCCCTGAAAATGATGAATGAGGTATTCGAAAGCTCGGGATCTGAATGGAGAGGTATAGGAAACATAGAAGATTCAGGGCTTGTGCTCAGGAAAGAGTTTGAAGAAAAAGACGCAGTAAAGAAGTATGAAGACCTTTATTCTGCTCCCCTTGCAGAGATCAGAGAAAAAGCCGAGAAGAAGGATAAAAAACGCTGTATCTGTGCAGCTATTCTGACAGGGAAAGCAAAACCTTCCCAGTGCCCAAACTTCAGGAAAGAATGCACTCCGAAAAACCCATCAGGTCCCTGCATGGTCAGCCAGGAAGGTATGTGCTACAACTGGTTTAAATACTCCAGAGAAGGAGGCGCTAGGCTTGCATGAACTCTCCATTGCCTGTGAGATCTTCGAGCAGGTTAAGTCAACTGCCGCAGCTCACGGAGCCACAGAAGTCAAACATGTGACTCTTCAGATGGGAAAGTTATCCCATACAAATCCTGAGCAATTGAGTTTCTGTTTTAAGGTTCTTGCAGAGGGAAGTATTGCCGAAAATGCAGACCTTATTGTGGAAATGATGCCTCCTACCCTTGAATGCGAGTGTGGATACAATGGAGCCCTGGACGAAAAACAGATACGAGAAAGCAGCGAACTTAAAAGTGAACTCCTTGCTTATGTGGCCGCTATGAAATGTCCTGTTTGTGGAAAGCCGGCTCAGATCATAGGTGGTAGAGAACTGATCATAAAAAGCATAGAGATCGAAACTGAAAATGAAAATTGAACAGCAGACAATAAAAAAATAAAAAATATCCCCAAGTGATGTTTATGTTAATGCATGTAATCCATATGGGACATGATGTGTTCAAAGCAAACGACAAAATTGCAGGAAAAAACAGGAAAGCCCTTGACAAACACAGCGTTTTCTCAGTGAATATTATGGGAGCCATAGGGTCAGGCAAGACCACCCTGATAGAGGAAGCAATTAAGCACCTCAAAGAGAAATATAGAATAGCTGTGATCGCAGGTGATGTTATTGCAGAGATGGACGCCTCCCGCTTCAGAAAGCTTGGAGTGCCTACGATTCCTGTAAATACGGGAAAGGAATGCCACCTGGATGCAAAGCTGGTAGAAAAAGCGCTGGGTGAGATAGATCTTCATAATACTGATCTCCTGATACTTGAGAACGTAGGCAACCTTATATGTCCTGTGGACTTCAAGCTTGGAGAACACCTCAGGGTGGTTGTGGTAAGCGTCACGGAAGGAGACGACATAATCCTGAAGCATCCCATGATTTTCAAGACTGCAGAACTTGCAGTTATAAATAAGGTTGACATCGCCCATGCAGTTGATGTCGATGCCGAGAAAATGAAAGACGACATACTTTCCTTAAATCCTGATGTGCCTGTTATCCTTACTTCAAAACACGATTGGGAAAGTCTGGAGACCTGGATTAGCTTCATCGAGCTTGGGATCGCAATAGCACAGGAAGCTCAAAAAAAGTAAGGCATTGAAAGCTCCTGGAAAAAGAGAACACGGTAAAATGAAGGCAGGACATGAAAACGAAAACAATTTCTCTCGAACACGGTGCCGGTGGAGAGGTAATGCAGGCACTTATAGGGGATATTATCCTTAAAAACTTCCAGAATAAAAGCGCAGGTTCTATAGGGCTTGACAGCCTCGATGACGGGTCTACTGTCAGACTTGAAGATTTAAACTCCTCTTCCGAACTTGTGCTGACTACAGACAGCCATGTAATAACCCCTGCTTTTTTTCCGGACACAAATATAGGAAGGCTTGCCGTTTCAGGCACAGTCAATGACCTTACGGTTATGGGAGCAAAACCCCTTGCCCTTACCTGTGCAGTCATAGTCCCTGAAGGTTTTCCTATCCACGAGTTTGAAGAGATAATTAAAACAATGGACCAAACGGCTGCTGAAGTTGGCGTTCCCATAATTACAGGTGATACCAAGACCGTGGAAAAAACCGCCCTTGATTCAATTATCCTGAACACTGCAGGTCTCGGGGTAACGGACAGCCCTGTAAGGGACTCGGGCCTGAAACCTGGAGACAAGATCCTTGTCACAGGCACTATAGGAGACCATGGCATCTCTCTTATGGCACACAGGGAAGGTTTTGACTTTGATACAGACCTTGTTTCCGATTCAGCTCCCCTCTGGAAGCTCATAGAACCAATCCTTAAACTCCGTACGCCGGAAGGAGAGCATGTAATAACGGCTATGAAAGACCCTACCCGCGGAGGGCTTGCAAACGCACTGAATGAGATGGCAGCAAAATCCGGGGCAGGAATACTTATTGAAGAAAGCCTTATTCCCTACAAGCCCGCAGTCAATACAGCCTGTGAAATGCTGGGCCTGGACCCACTTGAGGTTGCAAACGAAGGTAAAGCTATCATAGGAATCAAAGCAGGCTTTGAAGAAGAAGTCCTCTCAATCCTGAAAAAGCACCCTTACGGCAAAGACGCGGCTCTTATAGGGGAAGTTACTGCGGAAAACAAAGGAGAAGTTATCCTCAGGAACCGTTTCGGCGGAATGCGTTATGTGGACGTGCCTTCAGGAGACCCGATCCCAAGAGTATGCTGACAGGATTTTGTTTCACCCGAGTTACTCTACCCAAACAGCGACTCGGGACCAAAAAATCATAATTTTTTGTCGATCCATTACTGTTTGTAGTTCTCTTTAATTCCAGCAAGTTCTCCTGGAGATAAACGTTACAGAGAGCATGGCCACAATCACACTACTATTGAAGGATTTCTATCCATCGTGAGTTTCTATTCATTCATAACCTGGAACAATCCATATAGCGTCAATAGCTTTTCTTTCCTGTTAAAATCAAAAACCAAGAATATTTATAGAAAAGTATAATTAGCCAATGACTCTCTTTTTTAATTTTAATTGTCATAGATAGCAGAATAGTTGTTAACTTCCCTCTAATTATATTTTAAAATATCCCTGAAACATGGGAATGTTATTTTTCTACTCTCATTATGACAACTGACCTTCCGCAGATATCTGCAAAAAAGCAACATTTTTCCTGCTATCGTTTTTGGAAAACTATTCGAAAACTTGCATTAATTGTCTCAGTTGAAGCTTTGGGAATGGAAATAGAAAGTATTTCAATGAAGGAAAAAGGTCGAAAAATTCGTGAAATTCCAAAAATACATGTTTGAGTGTCAATGCCGGTGTATAATTCCCCACTTTGGCCGGATTAAAATTCCCCAATTTCCAATCCTTTAGAAAAGTTTGAGGTTTGGAAATAATGTTGACAGTGGAGGAAATGCTATTGATACGAGATTTGTATTCACAAGGCTTTTGCATCAGTGAAATCGCCCGACAAACTGGTTTTGACAGGAAAACTGTGAGGAAATATCTTCAGCTGAAAACCTTGCCTGAACCCCAGAAACGTCCTGGTAGAAAGAGCAAGCTTGATCCTTTCAAGCCTTACATTCTTGAAAAACTCAAAGAAGGTCCCTATACTGCTGCTCGCCTCTATCGTGAAATCAAAGAAATGGGGTATCCTCTTCAAATCTTATGGTTTTTCAACCACAGGAAAAATATAATAGTTGTTCAATTTATTTATATCGTATTTTGGGGTAAAAAAATGGAACTTGAAGCCTTAAAGCAACTGTTGTTGTCTTTAGATATCAATCCTGATGAGATTGAGGATGAAAGGTATGCCACCGCTTTTCGCATTCTGTTTGCTATCATTAAAAAGCAGAAAGAAGAGATTGAATTCCTCAGAGCGGAGATCCAAAAGCTTCGAGACGAAATCAACTTACTCAAAGGTGAACAAAGAAAACCTAAGATTCGTGGCTCTAAAAAAAATGAAAATATTTCTTCTGAAAAAGAGCGACAAAAAAGGCAATTTTCAAAGGATAAAGAGTCTAAATCAAAACTGGACAAAATCGAGATCCATCGAACTGAAACATGTGAAGTTGATAGATCCGTTTTACCCAGTGATGCATATTCTAAAGGTTATAGGGACGTAATAATTCAGGATATATCCATAAAACCTGTTAACACCAAATACAGGATAGAGATATTTTATTCTCCTTCTGAGCAAAAAACCTATTCTGGTAAACTTCCAGGTTATATCAAAGGTGAGTTTGGTCCTGGAATCAAATCTCTTATAATCACTCTTAACCATGTTGCTAATGTTTCAGAGCCCAAAATACATGAATTTCTGGAAAATGTTGGTATTCATATATCCAGATCCACCATTTCCCGAATACTAACAAAAGACATTGATATCTTCCATCAGGAGAAAGCTGAGATTTTTCAGGAGGGTCTTAAGTCTTCTCCTTATCAACAGATTGATGATACAGGTGCAAGAGTCAATGGCGTCAATCACTATACTCAAATTCTTTGTAATCCTTATTATACTGCATACTTTACAGTTCGCAATAAGAATCGGGAAACCATTTTAGATGTGCTTCTTTGTGGAAAAGAAAAAACGTACTGCTTTAATGAGGAAGCATTTGATCTGATGAAAACATTTAATGTTTCCCAAATCTGGCTTGAAAAGCTCTCCTCTTTTAAAAATAAATTATTCAGTAGCGAAGAAATGCGTCGAAAACTGGAGTATGTTTTTTCGCCAAATGGATATAAAACTACCAGGAAGAAAGTTCTTGAAGCGTGTGCAATTGCAGCATATCATCAAAGTACGGACATACCTGTGCTTAGCACACTTCTAAGTGATGATGCACGTCAATTTAGGCAAATTGCATCTCATCATGCTCTTTGCTGGGTTCATGATGGGAGAAACTACAAGAAATTGAGGCCAATAGTGCCTTATTTTAAAGAAAAGCTGGAAGCTTTTCTGGATAAGTACTGGGACTTTTATGGGGAGCTTTGTAAGTTTCGAGAAAAACCAGATTCAGAAGTAGCGCAGAAATTGTCCGAGAAGTTTGATCAATTGTTTTCGACGGTAACAGGATACGAAAAGCTGGACGAAAGAATCAGTAAGACAAAAGAAAACAAGAAGTATTTATTGAAGGTACTTGTTTTGCCAGAGGTTCCGTTGCATAATAATGCAGCGGAGCTAGCAGCGAGAGCAAAGGTCAGAAAAAGAGATGTGAGCCTGCAAACAATAACAGAGGAAGGAACAAAAGCAAATGACACATTTATGACGATTGTTCAGACAGCAAAGAAACTGGGAGTAAGTGCTTATCAGTACATATGTGATAGAGTAAGCAATAAGTTTGAGATGCCATCTCTGGCTCAACTCATCAGAGAAAAAAGTTCATTGAGTTGAAAGCCAGAGATTTCCACCGAAT
>JASGVX010000117.1 GCA_030054735.1 Methanobacteriota archaeon
GGTTTGCATGTCGTAATTCCATCAACAGTATAAAGGTAATTAAAGATATAAAATCAGTTATTTAACAACGGTTATCGGGGAAGTTTTTCATCCCCGCAGCAAGCTAGCGGGGTATTCGACTATAATAAGTAGTTAATTTCTTATATATGTAGCTAGCTACTTAGTTATTAAACGCAGTTAGGAATAGTTGAAATATGACTTCAAGTTTTCACTTTGCTAATGACTCTATAATTCCACTTTCCGATATCATTAATGACAATATGGGGTATAAGTGTTTGAAATTAAATTTTCACCATTCCTTAGCAAGATAGCCCCAAATATTGATGACTGATAATAATCCATTATGTGGAAAAGTCGATATCCCAAAACTGCCATTGATCTGGTAGGCAGACGATTGCGTTGCTGACATATGTGCAAGCTTTTTCAATGCTTATATGGATCTTCTAAATACAGGACAGCTGGCAGATGTTCTCCGATATTAATTGCATTTTAAGAAAAAGACCAGGAAGTCGGTAGTAACTTGACTAAATCAAAATTATGGACTAAAGATTTTGTAGTCATTTTCATTGAAAATTTTCTAACCGCTTTAAGCTTTTACTTATTAATGATAGTTATGTCTGGATATGCAATGAGTAAATTTGACTCATCACCCGGTGAAGCGGGGTTTTCTGCCAGTATATTTATAATAGGCGGACTTGTTGCGCGTCTATTTGCAGGGAGATGGATAGGGGAAATCGGTCATAAGAAGACACTTTATACGGGAGTAATTTTAAGCTTAATTATGACGGTGCTGTATTTCGGGGTTAATAATATTTTTCTCCTTCTTGCCGTCCGCTTTTTTCATGGTATGGGGTTTGGCATTATTACTACGGCAACGGCTACAATTGTTGCGAATATCATTCCTGCGGGAATGAAGGGTGAAGGCATTGCTTATTTCGGATTAAGTCAAATACTTGCAACCGGAATCGGCCCCTTTCTAGGTATCTTCATTAGCCAGCATGGCAGTTTCAGTACTATTTTTGCTACCTGTGTAATTGTCTCAGCAATTAGCCTTGTGATTTTACCGTTTTTATCATCTTTGCATACTATGGAATTAACAAAAGAACAGCTAGAGAACATGAAGGGATTCAAGTTTAGTAATTTCTTTGAGCCCAGAGTAATTCCAATTTCAATCATTGCTATGTCTTTTTTCATTTGTTATTCGAGTGTTGTGTCCTTCCTTGCAGTGTACTCACAGGAAATTAATCTGGTGAACGCAGCCAGTTTCTTTTTTATAGTATATGCCGCAGTAATCTTAATTTCGAGGCCGGTTATTGGCAGGTTGTTTGACCTCAAGGGTGAAAATTCAATCATGTACCCTGCAATTCTGATATTTACTACTGGAATGATTCTATTTAGCCAGACACATCATGCTTACACACTTTTATTGTCTGCGGCTTTGATTGGTCTCGGATTAGGGGCCATACAGTCCAGCACCCAAGCCATTTCTGTTAAAATGACTCCACAACATCGCATGGGGCTGGCTAATTCAACTTATTTTGCGCTTTCAGACATAGGAATGGGAGTTGGCCCCGTGGTGGTTGGTTTTATGATTCCTTTTATCGGTTATAGAGGAATATATACAGTCTTGGCTGTATTTTCGGCGATATATCTCTTATTGTACTATTTATTACACGGGAAAAAAGCTGTGAAGGAGAAAACAATTGATCACAGGAATAAAGAAGCAAGTTTCTAAAAAATCGCTATTAGGATTGATGTTTCTTTGTTTTATCAGGCTCCGGCTAAAGGAAATTATTAAGGCACTCAGCAGAGAGCTCATAAATACCCCCAGAATATGTGAATGAAATAAAAAAATCAGAAGTAAAAACCTGATGAATATATCAAGCAATATATCTGATACACTCCCTTTATTAAGTGGTGAAATAAATGCCTGATGTTCTTGAAGATGAAATTCTAAGAAAGGTCTGGAAGCTTGGCAATGCTTTAGTCAAATACCGAAATGAAAGTCTGAAAGATCAGGGTTTGACATCTGTCCAGGCCGAAGTAATTTCATTCATTTTGAAAAATCAGGATAAAGATGAAATAAATCTGCTGGATGTGCAGAAGCACCTTATGTTAACACATCCAACGGTTATCGGAATTTCAAAGCGATTGGAGGAAAAACACTTCCTTAAGCGGGAGCAGAGCAAAACAGATGCACGTTATACCTGCCTGAAGCTGGAAAAAAAAGGGCTTGAGTTTAGAAATGTATTGAACAATAAAGCTGCCGAAAACCAGGAACTTTTATTACATGGCATGACGGACGATGAACGGATTGAGTTTAACCGGCTGTTAGGTATCGCCCTGAAAAACATGACTCAAAAAAATGAATAACTATCTTAAGTGCTTTCTTACAGATTTTCTCACTTTTTATCTACTTTTGTTTATCTCAGACATTGCATTTTTCTACCTTTACTTTTTCATCTCTACGTTTTCCACATACCCTTCTCCCCTCGGAGTCAGGACATAATACTGAATTCCTCTATCTTCCTCTTTTTCGATATAGAGAGTGCTTTCAAGGGTACTCAGGCTATAGTTTGCCTGGGAATCCGTAAGTTTGAACTCGGCTTTAATTTCCTCAAAGGTCATCCTGCGCCCGTTAAGAGCCATCAGGATTTTTCTCCGGGTAGGGTTCTGGAGAGCATTCAGGCTGGTTTTATGGTCTTCTGTGACGTCTTCTTTCATCCTGCCCTCGCGCTTCATTCTTGAGACCCATTCTTTTTTTCTTTTTGCAGCTTCTTCGGGAGTCATGACTATCATTAATATATTGGTGTAATTCTACAAATAGCTTTGTGAATAAAGCTGAATTTAAGAATCTGTCTTAAAATTCAAATCAAATCTAGAATTGTATCCTCTTCAAGTTAGGTGGAAACCCTTTCATTTTCAACAAATGCACTTTTCTCTTCTAAATCATCGAGTTTGCATAGATACAGTTTTTTTGTAATTTTTCTAAGTTGCTTCAACCAGGAGGGGACCTTAAAATTCTTTTACATTATCTTTGTGTGTAACTATTCATCTGCGTTTTAACCATTCATTCTCAGGGTTTGTAGAGACGAACTGGCTCACTCCCTCTAAAATTAGAAAGCTTACAGCAGTTGACATAAAGGGTGTTGCATATCTGGATTACCTTGACAAAAGTTAGAGTTACATGACAAAGGCTGGATCCGGATAGTGAGAGTAGAAAATGCTGAGCCACTGAAAAAAGAACATTCCCATTTTATCTGCTGTTTCAGGGATGGAGTCTGCCCAAGACCTTTAGAAGAAGAAGGAAAGCATGCTCTTGAAGAGCTCCTAGCAGCAATCCAATCATACATAAAAGAAAAAATGAGAGAGATCTGAAACTGCATCCAGGTGAAGTAATCTCATAAATTTTCTCATTAAATTGTCTTTATTTGCAGATGAAAAGCGACAGCACATTAAAAGAGGCAAGCAGTAAGCGTGGTGGTAAATTGAGTGCTTAAGAATTTCGAGGAGACTGACCCTCACGGCGAAACGTGTGAATAAATGACAATAGCTGTCAAACATAATACTTATATTCAGGGTGAATACCTGGAGATTTATAAAAACTTTTTGTAGTATTGCTCAGAAAAAGGAAGAGAGACAGCTTAAGGAATTCAGGTTTGTGACTGTTAGAAAAAAAGATAATGTTTAAGGACAATTTTTAAATCTTAAAAAGTTAAAGAGTTATCAATTAAAAGAAACTTAATTAGTGTAAGATAAAGTAGAAAAGGCCTATATAATAGTGTCGCGTCAGCATTAAGATATCGCATATAATCTATCACAACGATTCAAAATCGTATAATCCTTGATGACTGACACGACAATAGTTTGAAAGGAAAGATAAAAAGAACTACAGTCTGAGAAATAAGATAATTTGAACGATAAAAGAAAAACACTTTATCGGAAAAGGACATTATCTCAAAGAAAGTTTGCTACGTCGTGGATCATATGGATAATGTAAAAAAGCTTAAAGACAAACTTACTGGAAATCTTGACACGATTCTCAGCTTCACAGGATTCGGTTTAGGATTATTCATTGTTTCTCTATATTATCTGATAGGCTTAAACCAGCAGGACATCGGAATAGCTGTCCTTTCTGCCTGCTTAATCTATTATATATTTAGAAAAAAATTCAAAGACGAAGCACCCATTTCCTCAGGAAACGACAGATTAAAGGATCTGCTCAATCTTTCCTTTTATCTTGTCTTTCTGATAAGTATTTTCATATATAGTATGAATCAGTATTATAGGCCACTATCATATTTTATACTGATATCTATACTTGCAGGTATCATTGCCTCAGAAATCCTCTATGTGAGAGAAGGAGACAGAGTAGTCCCGATACTGCTGCAAATATTCATGCTGTCACTCCTGATAAGGTCCGGAATTTATTATAATTTTCCAAGCCTCATGGGATATGACGCTTACTTTCATGCCGGCATGGCAAAATTGATTACTGAAACAGGGACTATCCCTCCGATTGAAGTTAGCAGTAAGTATTTCTATTATCCTCTTGCCCATATTTTAGTCTCGGTTACCCAGCTTATGGGTGGACTGGATGTCAAAGACGGCTTCTTTTATTCAATAGGTTTTGCCAACATTCTTTGCACAGCAGGGATTTACCTTATAGGGAAAATAATTGAAGGTCCCCAGATGGGTTTGCTCGCTGCTTTGCTAATAAACCTGAATAATCACAATATTATAACAGGAATTACTAACATAACCCCGGGTTCACTGGTTCTCTGCTACTTTATAATAATTCTCTACGTGGTTTTCAGCGAGAAGCCGGATCTGGTGCAAACAGGCATTCTTCTTCTGATTACAATTCTAATGATACTGACCCACCAGCTGACCACTTTTGTGGTTCTTCTGGCTTTGATCTCGATATTGGTGGGAAAATACCTGCATAACTTCCTTTATGGAAGTTTCCCCATTGCAGCAAGCAGCTTTAATTACATCTTTTTCTTTGTGATTAGCATGCAAACATACTGGATGTTTACATATGTCACACAGGGCACCTCCTTTTTTGAGATGATTTTCAAACCTCTTGTGGAAGTGCTTCACTTAGGGTCAAGATACTCAAGTCAGGAGCTGATCTTGGGGACTTCAATCAATCAGGACCCAATGGAGGCACTGATACTTCATATAAGCTACCTTGCCCTGCCTTTCTTTGCAATAGGAGGAGTTTTAACCTGGTCCGCCCGCAAAGAAGCCATTAAAATAAATAAGTTCTCAATTTCTCTGGCTGTTGCAATTCTGTATGGTTTAGCTTATGGAATTCCCTTACTTGGCATGAGAAATTTCCTTACAACCAGGTGGTTCCCATTGATAGGAGTGTTTCTGGTATTGGTAGCTGCTTCATATATGTTAAAACTGGTAAGCCTTTTCAACTCCAAAAAAGCCAAAATTCCTGCCATCTTCATCATAATGCTATTATTTTCATTTGTAATGGTGACCACACCAGGAATTAATAAAGACAACCCTCTTGTAGGAAAAAATACAACCGTAAGGAACCAGTACAAGAACATTGAAATTCAGGCCGTGGAAACTTTAACTGGAATATATTCAGGAAGTATTTTAATGGATTCTCCTTATGATAGCTGTATTTTCTACAGAGATCCGGTATATGATGTAAATAATGCAACATCCTTCAATATTAATCAGGTAAATTCGAGAGAAATAAGCGGATACCATATGATACTGCTTAGAAGATCCTCCCTTTCGGAACCCATATCCATAAAAGACCCGGAGATATACGGAGTAAGTACGGTCAAGCCATTACCTGTAGAGTTTTTCAACAGTTTCGACGCTCCGGAATATGAACTGGTCTATGATAACGCAGAGGTACTGGCCTACATTAAAGAAAGAAAAGAAGCCAAAGAATGAAATTCATTGGAAACTATTATGTAAATCGCCTGAGTGAATGTATCTATCACGCGACCGATACTTAAAAACTATATTTATATAGATGGGACATTATGTCAAACTTTATTACTAATGTACTTAAACTAATATCAGGAAGTGTTACTGCACAAATTCTGGGCATACTTCTGATGCCTATAATCTCAAGAATTTATAATCCAGAAGATCTTGGAATTTTTCAACTGTTTATAGCAATATCAGGCATACTTGTGATAGCTTCTACTTTATCATATCAATTTGCGATAATGCTACCGAAAACAGAAGAAGACGCTGCAAATGTTACTCTTTTATGTACCGTACTGGTAATTACTACATCTTTACTTACAGGTGCTGTATTATTATTTGTTCCGATAAATATCGATGAAATAACCAAAACTCCTGGGATTTCAAAGTACTTGTTTCTTCTTCCACTGATGATATTTCTTAACGGGATGTTTTTTGTAGAAAACTACTGGCTTTCAAGAAGGACACGGTTCGGGGTTATTGCAGGATCCAGAGTTTCGAACACCTTAACAACAAAGGCAGTTCAAATAGGGTTTGCGAAGTCGAGTGTTACTCCATTCGGCCTGATAGTAGGATACATTGCAGGATACGCATTTGCAGATCTGGTCATGCTCAGGGGAGTAAAAAAAGATATCCGCTTTTTCAAAAAGGTGTCAATAAGAAGAATGAAAGAGTTGGCTGTTCAGTACAAACACTTTCCTTTATTCAGTTTCTGGTCATCTATTGCAAACACTATCTCCCCACAGGTCCCTGCTTTTTTACTCGCATACTTTTATAGCACCACGGTTGTAGGGCACTTCTCACTTGCAAATCAGGTCGTAAACTTGCCGATGGCACTTATCGGTAGCGCTATAGGGCAGGTTTTTTTCCAGAAGGTAAGCGAGGTTAAGAACAAGAATGAAGAAGGAGACATGAAGACTATAGTTGCTGAGGTTTATAATAAACTGATTTCAATAGGCCTTTTCCCTATGTTACTCTTGATAATTCTTGGGGAGCAGATCTTCATTTTTACTTTTGGAGATAAGTGGGGGATTTCGGGTACATATGTAAAAATCCTTATTCCCTGGATATTCCTTGTCTTTCTTTCTTCCCCCATCACAACTCTTTATAATGTATTTGAAAAACAGAAAGTTTGGCTCACTTTTAGCATATTTCTCCTTGTCTCAAGGGTAATAGCACTGGCAATCGGGGGAACTTATGGGACCCCTGAATTTGCTCTTGCCCTGTACAGTTTTACAGGAGCTGTATTCTGGCTCTGGAACAATGCATACCTCCTGGGGCTTGCTGGGATTAGCAAGAAAGAAAGCATAAATGTTCTTATAAAATATGCGGTAATAGGCCTTGTCGTTTCTATCCCGTTAATTCTGGTTGAATTGATTTCTTCAAGCTTTTATGTAGTAATGTTTGTAGCTGTGCTCGTAACGGTTGCATATTACACAATAGCCCTTCATGAAGATCCTATGTTCAGAGAAATGTTTACATCAATTCTTGTAAAAGTGAGAAATAGGAGCTAAAAAAGAGATTTGGGCCTTTGCCAATTTGGCTATTAAAGATTTAAAATTAAATTAAGCGCATTAAATTCTCTTTTTTTAAAAAAATACTTTTACTTACTCAGATATTCAACTTTCTAAAAGCTCCTGCCGCTCTTATCAGGTCATGTCTTCCAGCTTTAACCAGAGTTTCAAAGATATTGAAAAACACACATGAAATTTTCTAAATAGCAGGCACAAAAATGAAAGTAATTGAAGAACTTTCATGCCAAATAAAGGCTTTTGGTTACGATAATTTTAAGTCTAATAAAAAATTAATTAAGTTGTCGACCTCGCCTAATTCAAGTCTTGTTGTCGCCTAATATTGAATTGGTTTTCTGAGGTCTTGATAACTATTTATGTGATTTGTTGTCTTCTTACAGGGAAGGTAAGCGTTTTACTGTGTTTTATTTTAGTTATTATCTTTTAGACCCTACAATCACTCAGTAGCGGAATGGAAATTAAGATAAAGGCTAAAAGAAACAGAGAAAGCAATACTTGACAAGGTTAAAAAACAAACTCAAACACACTTTGAAGAGGGCTTTTATTCCGATGATGTCAACGCCGGTTTAATTTTCCCCATTTTGGCCGGTTTAATTTTCCCCACCTTCAGATATAAATTTTACTCAATTCATCATAAATTCACTCAAAACTACTGAAAGATATTTACACTTTTTATAC
>JASGVX010000118.1 GCA_030054735.1 Methanobacteriota archaeon
TTTAGAAAAGTGAAAAATATAAATTTCGGTGAAAAAAGTATCATTACTGAAGTTCCTAAGAAAGTAAGAGAATTAGATAAAACTCTCAAATTCAATATATTCCCTACAAAAAATGGGAGTTAAGGTAAGGAATGGTGAAAATTTAATTTAAAACACTTATACCCCATATTGTCATTAATGATATTTGGAAGTGCAATTATAGAGCCATTAGCAAAGTGAAAACTTGAAGTCATATTCAACTATTCCTTAGTCTAAGGACAATCTTAAGCTGAGAATAATTAATGCAAAAAATATTAAGTCCAGACTTATTAGAAAACTAAGATTGATTTAAAGGTTTAAGTAGACCCGGGATGAAATTTAATTCCCTATTCCAGTAAGGTGATTGATGTGGCTATCCATCCAATAGAATACCGATACGGTACAGAGGAAATGAAATATGTATGGAGTCAGGAAAACCGACTTGCTAAGATCTTAGAGACCGAGGCAGCCCTTGCCCGGGCAGAAGCGGATATGGGACTTATCCCCGCAGAAGCGGCTGAAATTATATCCGAATGCATTACTTCTGTAAAAGCCGAACGTGTCGATGAAATCGAAGCTGAGATCCACCATGACATGATGGCTGTCGTTGTTGCGATTTCTGAGAAGTGCAGGGCTGATGCAGGAAAATGGGTCCACTTCGGAGCCACTTCAAACGATATTCTTGATACGGCAACAGCTCTCCAGATTAAGGAAGCAATTGATATTCTGGAAGATAAACTCAAAACCCTGCTCAGGGTTCTTGTAAATCAGGCCGAAGCCCACAAGAATACGGTTTGCTGTGGAAGGACGCACGGGCAGATCGGTGTTCCTACAACATATGGGCTTCGTTTTGCAATATGGGCTTCTGAGATTTCAAGGCATCTTGACCGCCTGTATGAGTTAACCCCGAGAGCTACTGTTGGGCAAATGACCGGAGCTGTCGGTACTCAGGCAGCTTTTGGAAAATCCGGGATCATGGTCCAGAAGCTAACAATGCAGCACCTTGGAATTGGATCTGTGGATGTCTCAAATCAGATTATCCAGAGGGACAGGCATGCCGAGTTTGTTATGTGGATGGCAAATGCAGTCACGACTCTGGACAAAATCGGTGTAGAAATCAGGACGCTTCAACGCAGTGAAATTGCCGAGATTGAAGAAAGTTTCGGGAAAAAACAGGTAGGTTCATCCACCATGCCCCACAAGCGCAATCCTATAAAGTCCGAACAGATATGCGGGCTTGCCCGGATTGTTAGGGCAATGGTTGAGCCTGAGCTTCTTAACAATACTCTATGGGACGAGAGAGACCTTACAAATTCGTCATGTGAAAGGGTCGTCTTCCCTGAAGCCTGCGTGCTTACGGACCATATCTTTAAACTCGGAGCCAGCGTACTTGAGAATCTCAGGTTCTACCCCGAAAATATTCGCCGGAACCTGGACTTGTTAAGAGGTCTAAATATGGGCGAAGCCATAATGATCGAACTTGCAAAAAGGGGTGTAGGCAGGCAGGAAGCTCATGAACTCGTCCGGACTGCAGCAATGAGAGCTCATGGCACAGGGCAGCATTTCAAACAGGTACTTCTGGATACCCCCTCTGTTTCCAGCTACCTGAGCGCTGAAGATATTGAGAACCTTGTAAACCATGATAAATATATAGGAACAGCAGTGGAACAGGTAGAAAGGCTTGTTATAAAGCTTCGTGAAGCCTACGCCCTCTGAACTTTTCCTTTTTTCGTAACTATTCAGCCTATTGTTAAAAAAAATATTTTTTCTATATTATAAGAGTAAAAATCATCTTAATTATAATTAAGGATCTAATATTACATTAAATTGGTTTTAAATTGCTTTAAATAAATTTTTTTACGAAATAAATATTATAACCAAATATTATTGAAAAATAAGGAATTTGATGGAAAATGGCAAAACTTCACTGTCTTCTCTCATAATCTTCAACTTCAACATTCTCAAGAGTATGCCCACATTCTTTGCAGCAGGTCAAAGAATGTTCAATTACATAATCAGGCTCATTAACCCTCTCAAGAGTTGCGCCGGGATGACCTTCTTGACCTCCAGGTTTCTTATTACTCTTTGTACGGCGACTCTTAGGATTGGGTTTCGATTTAAGAAAATCAGTAGAAGGAGGTCTACTTCTGTTATGGCTATTTTGATTTAAGCGAGCTTCTAATACCTTTACACGTTTTTCGAGTTTAGCAATAAGAATAGATTGTTCCTCTAGAAATAGCAAAGAGCTGATTTTATTCTCTATTTCTTTGCCGTCTTGAATATCGATCTATTGCCAGACTAATTGCCTCATTTAAATTAATTCCAATTCCTTGAAAGTTAGGCTTTAGCATTACAATTTCATTTATTTTACTTAATAAAGTTTCCTTATTGTCAAATTCTTCCGCCTGGTCCATTACCAGACTAGTTAAAAGTGAAACAATTTCTTCAAATTTCTCTTCTTCATTTTTATTCATATTCCTTAGAATATTCATGATCTCTTCAAGAAACTCTTGTTCTGTTCTTTTAACATTGACCGTTCCAAGCAGGTCCTTGACATTGTATTCCTTTTTTGATCCTTCAGGCCTAAATTTTTCATCACCAATTCCTTCCAGATTAACTAGATGTTCATAACTAACAGCTATATCGGGTTCTCCAGGAATGGGAATCTTTTCGACAACCTTTAGCTTCTCAAAACTTTTGTTAATTCCCCTCAGGTTGAAGAGTATGCTTGAAAGATAATCACGTTTCTGACCGCCATTTACATTGATATAAATTCTCTTTGCCTCATTATCAGATTTAACCACGGCACAGGAATTAAATTCTTTATTTTCCAGAACTACTCCGGTTCTCCACTGCAAGCCGTTTTTTATATCCCCGCTCATCTTTACTATAAAACGAGGCATAATTGAACGCGGAAGAAAATCGTATTCAATGAAAAACTTCACGGCATTATTAGAATCAAAATCAAAATTTGGCTCTTGAACTTCTAGCAGGTCCGGGAGGAGTACGGTCTCATCATCAATGGCATAGCACAACTCAAATTTCTTCATCAGATTGATTATATAATTATAACTTTCAGGAGGATAATAATAACCGCCTTTTTTTTTCTTCTCAAGAATTTCGTCCAGAAGACTGAATCTAAGATTTCCTCCTCTTTTCACGAGGGTCTCAGAATTTATTATTTTGTATATACCTTCAGTAATCCATCTAGGCTCAAGAACATGCATATCAAGCAATGAAATATCCTTAAAATGTACAATCACACCCAGGTCATTAAGAAAACCAACAAGAGTATTCTGGGATGATTTGTCTCCAATATTTTCTTCCAGACACATATTCTGATATTCTTTTAAAGTAATAAAATTGCTTTTCATTTTCTCTAACCTGGTCTTTACATTGAACCAGCTTAGAGCCCATGTTACTTTCAGGTGGTCAATTTCTGCAAGTTCGCTTTTTAGTTCTTTGGAAAAACCCTCAATTCCGATGTTATCCTTACACGAAACCCGGAAGAATCCTTTTATTGAGGGATATTTCTCCTGTAAAAACTTCCTGTTCAAGTCAAAAGAAGGATTTTCATCAATCTTGTTCAATACGACCATTACCGGTGAATCTCCTCCAAAACTCCTTATGTGCTTGAGCCAGTACTCGGCTTTTTCATCCCTTCTTGAATCCAGGACAAGAATATAAAGACTTCTTTTGGAGAGGAAAATCTGATGAGTAGCGTGCATTATTTCCTGGCCGCCAAAATCCCAAAAATTAACTATTATTTCTTTATCTTTATATTTGAATTCCCAGTTCTTGATATTAATCCCCTGTGTCTGGTGCTCATTTCCATCAAAGCCTTGGCCTAAGAGCCTTTTAACCAGAGATGTCTTACCCGAACCCCCTTCTCCAACCAACAAAACCTTAACTTCATTTAACGGTCTTCTTTTTTCCTCTTCAAGAGACTTAAAGTAGTTTCTAATCTCCTCTATGCCTTTTTTCATAATCTCTAAAGGAAGATTTTCAAGGGGGTTTCCATCTAAGAAAAGTTTAGTAAGATTTTTCAGTTTTGTAATTTCTGGCGGCAGTGAACTCAATTGATTATTAGATATGTAAAGCTCAGTAAGATTTTTCAGTTCTGTAATTTCCGGCGGCAGTGAACTCAATTGATTATTAGATATGTAAAGCTCAGTAAGATTTTTCAGTTCTGCAATTTCCGGCGGCAGCGAACTCAATTGATTACTAGATATGTTAAGCTCAGTAAGATTTTTCAGTTCTTTGATTTCCGGCGGCAGTGAACTCAATTGATTATTAGATATGTCAAGTTTAGTAAGATTTTTCAGTTCTTTGATTTCCGGCGGCAGCGAACTCAATTGATTATTAAATATGTAAAGCTTAGTAAGATTTTTCAGTTCTTTGATTTCCGGCGGCAGCGAGCTCAATTGATTATTAGATATGTAAAGTTCCTTAAGATTTTTCAGTTCTTTGATTTCCGGCGGCAGAGAACTTAATTCCTTGAATGAAAGATCTAATGTGGTCGCGTTTTTTTCTTTAGCTTGTATAATCAGCTCTTTTATTCCTTTCTGTTCCATATGAAATCCCTGCTATGAAGAAAAATAATCAAAAGCTCGTAAGTCTTTGAAATCACGATTATCGAAAAAATATCTTGAAAAATGACAAGTAACTCTAAAAATAAACACCCTTGCCGTCTAAATAACTTTCGATTTTAACAGTAAATGATTTTAAGATTCGAACATGCTCTAAATCACCTGTTGTAAGGACAGTATTTTTTGTAGTTCAATGTATCATGCATAATATTTTGAATGCCTTCAAGTCAGTTCTTGATATTACAGCATATCAAATAAAATCAATAATGAACCAAGATATTATTAAAGCAGTGACAGAAGGAATAAAGTCTTTATTTCTGCGAATTATTGGGAAAAAATCAGAAATGATCAGGAATAGTTGTTCGGAACTACAGCAAATCGGAATTACTGATTTTCGGAATAACTTTAAATACAGGCTCGTGGGACTTAGATTAGCATTGTATATACTCGAAGTTAATATATACAAATCGAGTCCCGACCCTGTATCTGGTAATTCTATCTTTAGACATCTACATTCAGGATTGGGTATCGGTAGCTGTGTCGTACGGATGCATATATAAGATTCCTTTGTGCGCTGTCGGAGTAGATAAGATAAAAACTGAAAAAGTCTCAGACGTTTCAAGTATTGCAGGTGATTTTATGAAACCGATCTTATTGGACTTTACTGCAACATGGTGTGGACCATGCAGAATGCAAAAACCTATTCTTGAAGAGCTCGAGAAAAAGTACGGGGATAAAGTTGAGTTTAAAGTTATCGATGTGGATGAAAACTATGAGCTTGCCTCAAAGTATGGCATACACGCTGTCCCGACTCTGATCATTCAGAAGGACGGGACTGAAGTGAAGCGTTTTATGGGTGTAACTCAGGGTAGAGTTCTGGCTTCAGAACTTGATAAGCTTCTCTGACCTTCTTTTATCCTTCTGAAAAATGCCGCCCGGGGTTCAGGGAACCTGAGGGCGCCAAACTTTTTCCCGGTTTCTTTTTAGCAGAATTTCTCAAAGTTCCCCATAGATGGGAGTTTTTACCTTCTGGATATTTCTCCTGAACTTCCTTCTTTCTCGATAAGGTGAGAGGTCTCTTATGGAGTTATAGAGCGATTCCAGAAGAAAAAACTTGAAGTTATATTTCAATCAATCCTTATCTGATCCCAAAGATTCTTCCTGTAATTAAAATTATGAAAAAACTTTTTAATGATAGGAACTGGTGAGATAAAACTGGACAATGTTAAACAGAGTTGAGATAAAATTGGAAAAAAGCCGTTAGAAGGTTGTGAGCGGGTTTGGGAGTTGGGGGAATATTTGGGGGAATAGTTGGGGGATATGGGTTTGGGGTTATACTATGGAAAAGAGACCCGCTCACTTAGCATGAGTAATTATTACATCATATAAATAGCTTTCTATATTATTCTCATAATATATAATTAGTATCAAACTGTCTTTTTTCCTAAAATAGTTTCTTATGATGGTGTTTTTCTGGAGTATGCAGTCTGACAAAGATTATCAGGACTTTTAATCACACTGAAGTATCATAGATGAGAAAAAATAGTACCATGGTGCTTTTTTTGTAACTTTCAGCCAAGCCTTGTAATCCCTTTTTATCAGTAATAAAGAAAGCTATAACTGCCTCTATCAAAAATACCGCCAAAGAGCAGTACTTTTTTACAGAACGCATCGTAAATCTGTGTAAATTCTCTATATTACATGCTTTTTTGGCTACTTTAAACGCGTCATCTATTGGAGATCTAATAGCATCTCTTTGCTAATTTTCCTCTTATACCAGTTCAGATCAAGATTAATGTCTATGCTATCGATTATGATCTGGCTTATACTTCTTTTACGAGAGGACAAACATTTTTAAGAACTTCAATAACGAAGTTGATAAACCGATCTGGATCAAAGCTACTCATGACGCTGTAAACTTCATCTTCAGAAAGGACTGACTTGATTCTCATAAATTTTCGTAATTTTTTCTTTTCATCCAATTCTCTGACTAGATAGGAAATTTCAAGGAGAAAATACATGCTCAGAACAACGATTTTCAGGGAAGGTAGTCTGATTTACACGGTTAAGTCTTTCCCGCTTATGATTTTTAGTTCAACTGTGTAAGTTCTAGAAATTATAGAAATGGAAACAGACAAAGACCATATACATTTTTTAATTAAAAGTGAGCCAAAAATTAGTGTTTTGTCAATTGTTAGAAAATTGAAACAAGAAACCACTATCAGAATATAGAAAACACAAAAAAAATATGTAACTATTAAGCCTATATAAAACAACATCAACAGGCATCTTTACCAATATTCAATAAACAAATTTCTGTGTTTAGAGTTTCTTTGACTGCTGGCTATTGACTGTGTTTTTTCTTTGTTCATAAGTTAATTCTCGGTTTCCTTGTTATCATTAGAATCAATATCAATAGAGATGTTTTGATAGGCTGAATAGTTACAAAAAATATTTAAAAAGGACTTATTGGAGTGAAAACACATTATGGAGCAATGGTTATTTTGCAGCTACTAACGGAAATGTTAAAAAGGAAGCTGTAAAGTATTAAATACGGAATCAGGGGTGAAGTTGACACTTGTATTCCCCAAGCTGAAGACTTAGGGGTTTTATGCTTCGTCCTATAAAGTTGATATATATCTTATCATAGATAGTGGTACAGTATAAGCACTATCACTATTTCTCCAGAAATAAAATAGATAGGGCTTTTGAAAAGGTGTTATCATGCTTGGGAAATATGAGGACATTGTTAAAAAGGCATCAGAAATGGGAATTAAGGCTTACTTTCTGAAGGCAGAAGATATTCCGATTGAAAACCGGACTATTCTTAAGTGCGCTTACGGGTGCAAAAGCTATGGAAAAAGACTAAGCTGCCCTCCCCATATCATATCAGTTGAAGATTTCAGGAAAATTATAAGGGAATACAGCAGTGCCCTTCTCCTTGTAGACGAATGTGACACGTCAGGAATTCAGGATATTCTTGAAGCCTGGCCAGATCTTCGGAAAAATTCTTTTCATAAGATGTTCGAGCTTGAACAGGAAGCTTTCAGGGAAGGCTTTACCTTTGCACATCTCCTTAGACCCGGATCCTGTAATGAATGTGAAATCTGCAACCTTGAAAAATGCGTAAAACCTGAAATGAGGCGCTTTGCACCAGAGGCTGTTGGAATAAATATCCAGAAGGTAATGGAAGAAGCAGGGACCCTACTTGAGTTCTGCAAGCCAAAAAAAACATCATGTATAGGTATTTTGCTTTTAGAGTGAGCCTGAATAAACCGCAATTGGAACCCCAGACCGGGAAATTAAGCTCTGAGGATGTTAATTGCCTTTACACCTGAAGATCCTTTTACTTCTCTCCAGAAGATAACTTTGCCACAGAGCAAATCTTTTCAAGGGGGATGAAAATTTTCAGTGTAAATAGCCCTTTTGCTCCTGAAAGTGAGATTCCGGTTTTTTCTGATGATAAGCTATTACCTGTATAAAGGTCTCTAAGAAGATACACTGTGCTGCTATCGACCGAACCATGCCCGAAGATAGTATCGTAACCAGGTTCTCCAAGGTCTTCGGCTGAAGAGCACAGGATCTCGCGGATTTCACTGCTGTTCTTCTCAGGACATATGCTCCAGACAAGAGCTCCAATTCCTGCAACAGAGGGAGCAGAAGCACTTGTGCCTGCAAAAAAACTGTTTTTCCCATTTGTGCCTGAAACTTTTACATTTCCTGGCCCACTAAGGTCGGTCTTGTTCCTGAGTTCGTAATCAGGGTAGTAAATACTTACAGGGCCGCGGGAAGAGTAGGAAGCAATGCCCCTATTTTCCGGATTTCTGGAATCAACAGCTCCAACACAGATAACCTCCGGGACAGCAGGGTGCCCAAAGACAGAGTCCTCCTCAACCAGATTATCGGGCTGGATTTTTACTGAAGAGTTCGCATAAATGTAAACTTCCAGCATCCTGTCCTGTCCACAGTGTTTTTTAATGGAAACTCTTACTTTTTGGGCATCTTCTTCCCTGTTAGTGTACTTTATATATTCGAGTGGCGTGCCTGTACCGCTCTGAACCTTCTCACTTGCAGCCAGTTCTTCCCCACTAAAGCGGTCATAAAGGTAGAGATCATAATCGTTTTCAGAACTGTTCCAGGAATCATTCCACTGGAGGACTAGAGTCATTTTCTCCCCTTGAGGGATATCCGCGCAAATGTTTTTGGAAGGGCTGGTTCCTGAACTAAAATCATGCCAGCCTGACCCATTGTCAAAAAACACACCCTGGTAATGGCGCCCAGCATCGTTACCTGCTGCACTTACATAGAGAATATCCTGACTTTCAATAACTTTTTTAATATGAGAAGCTACAACTCCATCTTCGAAGAAAGGTTCATCAGGCCATCCCACATCATCACAGATAATCCGGCAGCCTTCGGCAACAAGAGCGTCAACAGCTCTGTTAAATTCAAGCTTGTTACTGCCTGCACTATGGAAGTACAGCTCTGCTCCCGGAGATACCTCATGGACTACTTCGAGTATTACAGTACCCTCCGTTCCTTTTCCCTGGGAAAGGACATGAACATTATCAGGGAGGGCTCCCAATTCCACAGCTCTGGATAAATCTTCTACCCCATCAGAAATTATCCCTATTTTAATTCCGGCTCCGGTTAAACCACCCTGTTTCCAGAATCCCCATGGAGAAAAAAGCTCTTTTTCTCCCCTATCTATTTTTCTTATAACAGGGGAAATAGCGGGCTGGACTGAACGTACTCCATTAAGAGAGGATAGCTCTTCAATTGATTCCGGTTTTACACAAACTGCAGCGGTTCTTGTATCTTTATCCCATTCTTCAACCCTGGAGCAGGAGGCCAGAACTTCTACATCTGTACCGGGAAAAAGATGGACATATACAGTCACATTCTCTTCTCTTCCTTCTTTATTTTCTATTTCTTCCTTAGAGATTATTCCCAAATTTCTCTCCATTTGTTTCAAAACAGATGAATTGGAGCATAACAACTCTGAATCGGATAAAAAATATCCTGAGATGAGTGTATCAGAACCTGAGATAAGTGTATCAGAACCTGAGATAAGTGTATAAAATGCATTCTGTTCAGGTCCTGTAGACTCATCTTCTCCATGGACTACAAAACTGGTAGAACAAAGAAGGCATATAAATACTGTGGCCAACGTTAACAGGTACAATACTCTTGTGGTGTAACTCCCCAGGTACACTCCCTCCGATATCGCTTATGTAGTAATTCAAGGCTACAAACAGGATAACAGGTATATGTGAAGTAATTTCTGAAGCAATTCAGAAACAGAATTAATTTATTTTAATATGTAACGAGATACATTATAAATATTTCTATTAACTGTTAGTTGTAATTTAAACACATATAAGAAACTAAACAGTATATTTTGGACGAATATTTTTTAAAATAATCTAAGAAAAAGATACATACTTAATAAAATAATTTTTCAATAACATTAACTATTATAATGTAGAGAGGACAGAAAATATATTAGCTTCCTGACATATGTTATGGGGAGACATAGCAAACTTGCTCAAATTGAATTCTGAAAAGTTGAAAATAGCTGTTCTCGGAGGAACTGGCAATGTAGGAGAAGGAATGGTGCTAAGGCTTGCCCTTCAAAAACTTATGCCTGAAGGTGTGAAGAATGAAATAATTATTGGGTCAAGGTCTCTGTAAACTGCAGATGAATCTGCAAAAAAAGCATCATCGGAACTGGAGAACTGCGGGTTTGATACGTCCATAATAACAATTACTGGCATGAGAAACCTAGATGCAGCACAGGCACCTAACTAATAATATTCACGATCCGCTTTGACAATGTTCTGCCTATCCTTGAAGAAATAAGAGAGGCTCTGGAGAATAAGATCCTTATTTCACCTGTCATTCCTATGGTAAAGGAAGAGAGCTTTATGGCATACAGGTCTCCTGTAGAGGGCTCAGCATCCCTTGCAATCCAGAGAAATGTACTCGAGCCACCAGAGTTGTTGCAGCCTTCCATAACATCCCTGCAGGGAAACTCAAAGATGTCGTTAAATGCAAAGTCGTACATGACGAGCTTGTTTGCAGCGACGATGCCGAAGCAAAAAAACTGGTTATGGAACTAACACAACATATTGGATGCCTCAAACCCCTTGACGGAGGGGCCCTTAAGCAGGCAAGTACCATGGAATCCCTTATACCTCTGATGATTAATCTCGCAAAACTCAATGGGCTTAAAAATCTCGGAATAAACTTCTCCTGAAAATCTCTGATCAAAAACCTGGAAGAATGAATATCAGGAAGAGACGTACAGGGAAAATATATTTCTGGAATGTTGAGGGGGACTAAAAACAACTCGTTTTATTTATAAGAATGAACATATAAATCCAGAACAAAGGTTCTTCAAAAAGATGAAAAATGAAACCTTTGCTTCAGGAAATTAAACCACAGGCAAGATAAAGTTAAAAAACAGGGTTTGTTTCATCTTTAAAGAAATCATATCTTTATTTTCAACAGATTTTCCAAAGAGTATTCAGAACTGTTATATCACTCTTGATCCAGTTTTTAATTCCGGATAGATTTAGCTCATATTAAATATCATAAGAGTATACGATATTATACAAAAAAAGAATTCCTTCAGTAAAGAATTCCTTCAATAAAGAATTCTTTCAATAAAGAATTCCTTCAGTAAAGAATTCCTTCAGTAAAGAATTCCTTCAGTAAAGAATTCCTTCAGTAAAGAATTCCTTCAGTAAAGAATTCCTTCAGTAAATAATTCCTTCAGTAAAGAATTCCTTCAGTAAA
>JASGVX010000119.1 GCA_030054735.1 Methanobacteriota archaeon
TTGATCGACAAGATAATCTTTTATGAGAGAGAATAAATCTACCATTGACTCTGCCTCCTTATTTTTGTGATGAAGAAAAAGGATACAGAGTCAATCATATTTTACAGAACTTTCGGTACGCTATCAATCAGAAAATTCATTATCAATAAACTTCAAAAAAGGAGAACAGATCGATAACAATATATTCATAAAATAACATTTTAAAAATATGAAAGCATGTATTATGTGCGGAGGCACAGGGACAAGGCTCAGACCGCTGACCTTCAAACATCCAAA
The DNA here is from genome assembly GCA_030054735.1 of Methanobacteriota archaeon. Classification (GTDB taxonomy): domain Archaea; phylum Halobacteriota; class Methanosarcinia; order Methanosarcinales; family Methanosarcinaceae; genus Methanosarcina. The sequence continues at coordinate 277 of JASGVX010000119.1, forward strand.
GCCGAGCATACCTATTCTCAATAAACCGTCAGTCCGTCACCTGATAGAACACCTATCAAGGGAAGGGTTTAATGAAATAGTTATGACCCTTGGATATATGGGAGAACAGATAGAAGAACAGATAGGAGACGGGCACTTATTCGGGGTACACATTGATTATGTGTATGAAAAAGAAAAGATGGGAACCGCAGGTGGGGTTAAAAACGCTGAAAAGTATTTGAAAAATGAACCTTTTATCGTGCTTGGGGGAGATCACGTACTTAACCTTGACCTGAGAGAGATGTATCGTTTTCACGAGAGTAATGATTCGATTGTGACTATAGGGCTTCTCTCCATTGATGACCCCAGGGAATTCGGGATTGCAGATATGGATATAAATAACCGTATCCACCGCTTCCTTGAAAAACCCAAATCCGGAAAGATTTTCAGCAACCTCGCAAGTACAGGTATTTATATCTGCGACCCTGAAATCTTTGACTGGATCCCTGAGAATAAAAAGTATGATTTTGCAAAAGACCTTTTCCCTGCCCTGCTTGCTGCAGATGAAAAAATTAATGGCATGCTTGTCCGGGGAAAATGGACTGATGTAGGGAGTTCGGCAGCTTACAGGCAGGCACAGCGCTGGATGCTTGATGCCCTCCCAGGGACTACTATAGAAGGAAACTTTACAACAAGAAATGCAAGGATACGCGGTCCTTTATCCATAGGAAATAACGTATCCATAGGTTCGAATTCCTCACTGGTCGGGCCGTTTGTTATAGGGGAAAACACTGTAATCGGTGCTAATGTCCTTGTTGGGCCTTACAGCGTGATAGGTGCAAACTGTACTATAGATGACAATGCAAGGATTCTTTCGTCCTATCTTTTTGATAATGTCTCCATAGGAAAAGGCTCCAATATCTCGGGGGCTGTTGTTGCAGACGAAACAGTCACAGGAGAAAAGTGCAGCCTTGAGAACGGAACAGTAATCGGGCATAAAGTAGTCATAGGAGACAACTCAACCATACATTCGGGAGTACAAGTCTGGCCTGAAGTGATAATCGAAAAGGATTCCAGTATAAAGGAAAACGTTATTAATAGCAATTATGATGCCGCTCAAGAGGGATCGTAAATTTTCGGACAAATTCCAGACTCAAGTAATTTTTGACCAGCTAATTACTAGTGATCTGGAATACAGATCTCTTTAGTACAGGTTCTTTAGAATACAGGTTTCTTGCAAATTCAGTTTGAGTTTTTAAAGCTCCTTAATTTTACGAATCGCTTTAAAAAGTCACACAAGCAGTATTAATTTTTTAAGATTTAGTAAAGCTCTTATAATATCAGCTGCTATAATAGCAGCGAATACATATTTATATTAATTATATAGTTGGAAGGAAGGTCTAATCCGGTAAACCTCGCCTTTTCTTTGCTGTTTATTATATATTGGGAAAAAGCTTTTTTAAAAACCTATCTATAAAATAATAACGTAAGAGATTTCAATGCCCAGATATAAAAAATGGCTTATAGTGTCGCTGGTTATAAGCGCAGTATCAATTGCCCTGGTTACATGCCTGACTTTTAATTCAGAGACTGTTGAAGCCCTGAGAAAGATAAGACTGGAGTATATTCTGGCAGCTGTACTCCTTCACATTATCTCATACCTCATCTGGGGACTGCGGACCCGTGCTCTCTGTAAAGCCCTGGGATACAGGATAGGTGTCCTGAAAATAACGGAAATAGTTATCTCAAGTACCTTTGTGGCTGGGATTACTCCTTCTTCCGCAGGCGGTGAGTTTTTGAGAGTCCACGGCCTGCTGAAGAGCAGAATTCCTCTTGGGAGAGCTAGTGCAATTGTTGTAGGAGAACGACTCATAGATGCGATATTCATTTTTTCCTGTTTGCCTTTTGCATTCTATGTTCTTGGAGATATTCTTTCAGATTATAAGTTTGATGCAGCTTTCTTAATAGCAAACTTCCTTGTTTTTGTACTCTTCTTTTTCTTTATTTACGGAGTCTGGAAACCCGAAAAAGTAAAACATATAACTCGCATGCTGACAGACAGGCTTGCCCCTTTTTTTGGAAAAAAGACCGATGCTGCTATTTCTCATCTAATAGAACAGATCGACAGGGAAATAGACCATTTTCATGACAGCGTAAGGGTCTTTTTTTCAGAAGGAAAAAAAGGGCTGCTCTGGGGAGTTCTCTATACTTTTATTTTCTGGATCGTAGAATTTTCACTGCTCATCCTGATCCTTATGGGGCTTTCACAGACTCCTTCAATTAGCACCGCCTTTGCAGCCCAGGTACTTCTAACTGTCATAATGATTATACCTGCAACTCCAGGAGCAAGTGGGGTTGCTGAATTAGGAGCTGCGTCCATCTTTTCTGTTTTCGTAGATTCGTCCATTCTGGGAATTACCGTGCTAGCCTGGAGAGCCCTGACATACCACATGAACCTTCTAATAGGAGGGCTCATTAGTCTGAAAATAATTAAAGACACCAACCTGTTTACAAAACTAATAGGAGATCCTGTTGAACCCCAGAACAGCGCATGAAAAAAATGTTTTGAATGGGCTTGTACAGCAGCCTCCGTAATACAGGGAGAATTTCAGCCAGCAGGCAAGTATAAATTTATATTTCATTCTCACAAAACTTTTATACTATGCTCTCTCCAGAGAAGTCACCTTTTAGGCCAGGAGAAAAAGCGTGCACCTGGTCTCAATATTCATAGTGCTGATTTACGAGTTTTTCGGAAAAGATGCAATTCTCTGGGTGCTAGTGTTGCGTCAGCGTTAAGATGTCGTATATAATCGATTGCAATAATTAAAAATAGTATAATCCTTGATGACTGACACGACACTAGTGCTGTTCCTGGTAGCTGTCCTTTTCCTGGAATACTTCCGGCTTGAAAAGACATGAAAATTTCTTTTTTTATATGATGTACAGGGGACATGAAGCCAAAAACCCCGGAGGACAGATCTATTTCGCTCTCGGTGCAATTGCAGCAATCTCCTTTTTCAAGAGGGAAAACGCTTATGCTGAAGTCTCTTACGTTTCTGTTTCACCCTGCGCTTGTGCAAGCCTCCTCATTTCCTTAATGCGCCTGATAATAATTTCTCCAAGGTAAATTACAAGGGCTGTAAGAAGCACATACATTTTCAAGCTAACATGTTCATCTGATACCTTTAGGGAACTCTCTCTGGCATCTTTCATGAGAGAGGCTCTTGCCTCCTTTTCAGTATAGATCTTTCCTCCGGTTGCTGTGATCAGTGGTTCGATATCTTTATTGTGCCCTAGATCACGGAATTCAAGAGCATAATTTACTGCAAGAGGATAGCCGGAGATGTCATGAATACCGATATTTACAGGGTTGACACTTGTTTCATATGTATTCCTGCCTGTAAGGGCAAGGTCAAGCTGAGCTCCATTAAATTTAAGCTGAGGGATTCCCTCATCGTACATAATAAGGGTGAGATCAGAAGGGGTGCCAAGCCATGTGTCAGGAGCATCGACAACAGCTCCCTCTTCTGCCTGGGGGTTTCCGATTGCCCAGTTAGCCGTGCCTGAAATAACTTTGCTATTTGACCCGTTGTAAAGGGCCGGAGCCCATAGAGTAGTCCCACCGCCGTATCCGTTATCCGTGCTTAAGGCTGCAACGCGCCCGAGACCAAAACGCCACGTACTAAGCACAGGCTGTCCGGTAACCGTAATAACAAGGCGTTCAGCCCCGGCTTTTGGAGTGACCTGGTTGTATCCTGTGATGCTTGCATTGCTAAGGTTCACACCTCTGGTAATGAAGTGGTCAGGAGAGTATTCAAGAAGTGGATAGGTCCCGTTATACTCGGGTTCCTCTTCATCTGTTTTCTCAGCAGGCTCAGCAGGCTCAGCAGACTTTTCAAATACGATATTTGCCCTCTCCCCCATCTCAATATGTTGATAGTTTCCTTCAAGCCCGATCTCCTTCATCATCTTTTCAGCATAGTAGTTTCGGACCTTGAAAATCTGAGAGGGAGCAGATGAGCGGATATGGATAAAGTGCAGGTTTACACCCATGTCCTTCAGCTCCTGTGCAGCCTGAACACTCTTGTCATAAGACACCTCAATTCCTCCGTCAGAGATTACAATAGCATCAAGCTCACTGTCTTTACCTTCAAGAACCTGTTTTGCAACGCCAAGTCCCTGGTCAAGGGATGTCTCAGTCTCATTAGTTGGGGTTAGCTTCGAAACTTTATCTTTTAGAATGGCGAGGTTTTGAGGAAGCCCCATATATACAAACCCACCTGAAACATCGTAAGCCGCGTTACCGAATGCTATAACCGCAACATTTGCATCTTTCAGGTTGTCGTTCTCGAGGATCTTAACGGCATTTGAAAGGATATCTACCTGAGTTTTGTGAGCAACTGTACTTGGAGAAACGTCAAGGATCAGAACAAGATTTCTACCTCCCTTAAACTCAGAAGGCTTTGAAATCACAGGAAGGACTTCTTCAAGGGAAGAATTAAGATAGTTTCCGAAGTTGTAAGCCCTATCTCCTCCAACTACAATAAGCCCGCCTCCATTACTGACATAGTTTTTAATTTCTTTTATCTGAGCCTCGGAAAATGAATTTATATGCTGGTTATCAAGAACCAGGGCCTTGCTATCGGTAATATTTGCTGCTCCTGGATAGCCATTTGCAACCGAGACTTCGTAAAGGTTGCTCAGGACTTTAGCCAGAGGAGAGTCTTTCTCACTTGTAACAAGTGTCACTTTAGGTTTGGGGATCACATAAATGGATTTAAAGAACTCATTATTGATTTCTTTTAGATCCCCTCCGGAAATATCACTGATCTTAACACTGATATTATGAGCACCGAGAGTAGCGAAAGGTTCCAAGGAAATCGGAATGGGATTATTCCTGGTATCCTGATTGAGCTGCCTTCTCCGTTCAATATTTCCATCCACAAACACTTCAAGAGAATAACTGACGTTTTTTTCAGAAGCCTGGCGGACAACTATATCGAACTCATTCTTGTTGCCCACGACCACATTCTTGTCCCCTCTAATCTCAACACTGAGGTCGTTTGATTCAAGCTCTGGCTGGACAAGATAGACCGTAGTATTTGTTTTTTTTGCAAATTCCAGAGCTTCCATCAAATCCTTCCCAGAGTTGCTGTTTCCATCGGTCACAAGCACTATCTGGTTCCCAAGCCCGGAGTACTGGGTCACAGCATCCCCCAGAGTGGTCTTTTCCCCGGTCAGCTCTACGAGAGTAGTAGGGGTATTTGCTGCAAGGGATTCATACAGGCCAGTGCCTGTTCCTTTGGGGAAAATCCCCATACTTTCTGTCTGGTCCTGAATAATCACGAGAGAAGGATCTTCTACACTGCTTGTCCGGGTAAGCGTTGTATAGGGTGAAGCCAGGGCGAGGACAAGGAGAAAGGCAATAAGCATCCTCCATTCCACAATTTTCGTTTTTGTCTTCCTCAGGAGATAAAAACCAGCCACAACGACTGGAATAATGAGCAAGAGCATCCCAGGGCTTTCAAGGGAGATATTCACAGCTCACCCCTCCCGCGGACGATAAGGATTTCAAGCAGCATAAGCAGGAACATGACCCCTATAAGATAATTGGTAATATCGTTTTTTGCAGTATAGGTATCGGACCTGACTCTGGGTTCATCATTTTTCACTGCACGTTTGATAAGTTCCGAGGCGTCTACTGTAGTATTTGACTCCCTGTCATCATACAGATTGACTGCAATCCTCTTGCCGGAAACTTCGTATATTCCCACCTCGTCGTAAAGTAAACTATTTGCTGTCATTGTCTTTGTAGGCGTGCGTATTTCCTCTGTTTTTGAAAGGGACGTCAGAGTACCTGTTTCAAGGTTGTACTCTGAAATATCACCGATGCCTCCGAGCCATTCAACCAGTTTTATCCAGAAAACCGGGTACTCAGGCAGGTTATGGAAATTGTTCCAGGTTCCATCTCCAAGCTCGTCACTGAGCCCAATATAGAAGATAGTCCCTTTTCCCACCTGCCAGTAACTCAGCAGAGGAATACCATTTTTTGTAGCTGCGAGAGTTGTTGAGCCTGTCCTTTCAGTAGCGTTCATATATTTGCGGACAGAAATTTCATCAAATTTCACAACCTCTGTGACGCTGTTCTTGAGAGTTTTCTTAATCTCAAGCCCATTTTTCTCCTCTTCGATTCCTATAGGCTTTACAGGCAGGAGTTTAACAAGGTTAAGCTCGGTTTTTTCAGGGGAAAGGGCTTCACTTACGATAAAGACCGCATTTCCTCCTTTCCGCACATAAGATTCTATTATGTCCACAGTGCCGCTAGCAATTGTATTCTCTTTCTGGGCAAGCACAACAAGGGTATAGTTATCAAGAGAAGAAGGCACAGTCTTCCGGATTTCGAGGTCAATGTTCGGAATTAATGAAAGTGCCGTTTTTGAAGGCAGCTTTCCATCATCCGTAACGTAAAGGATGTGCTGTCCCGAGGTATCAGGAATGGAGATATAGGCTTTGTTGTCAACATCCAGGTCATCATCAACATTTAGATTAACTGTAGTAATTCCTGGCCCCAGGTCTGCAAGTGTGAACTGTTTTGTGCTGTCTGCAGGCAGATCAAGTGTAAAGGGATTTGAAGAATTATCCGAACTTCCTCTTCCTGTCGTAATTTTAACGGTTTTACTTTTGCTCATGTAGTTTTTGACCACACCTGTATAACCGTATTTTCCGTCCATGGCTTCAACCCAACCATTAATGATTCCTATATTTTCTGCAGGTTTTCCTACCTTTACGAAATAAACCTCAAGCCTGTAGGACTCAGCCAGGTTCTTGGAAGCTACAGGGTCATCTCCTACCCAATTTGTAAAATCTGAAATGACAATTATCCTGCCCCCTTCTTTAGAGAGAAGGCGCATGCCCGTAGTAATAGCTGCGGATAGGTCTGCAGTGCCGGCTCCGGGTTTGACCTTATTGAAGATATCTTCAGCAGCTGACGCGCTTCCGCCTTCAAGGGCAAGTCTGGGAGTGTTGGAAGCAAGAATTATGCTGTTTTTCTTGCTCACATAACCTCCAGCAATTTTAACTGCATCTTCAAAACGGGAATCTACATTCATACTTGCCGAAGTGTCCAGGACAAGAACCGTATGCTCTCCGCTAAGGGGCTCTTTTGAAGTGTAATAGTAACCTGCCGCACCAATGGAAAGAAGTATCAGCATCAGGAGCTGTATCAGGAAAAGAGGGTCACGCACAATTTTTGTGAGAGAAGCATAAACCCTCTTTCTTTCCCTATCAAGTTTGAGTACAAACATCAACGAGGGAATTGAAAGCACAGCCGGCTTTGGGCGGAGCAGGTAAATAATTATAAGAGGGATGACACTCAGGAGAGCGATAAGAGCAAGGGGGGTTTGAAAAGGCATTTTTTAGCGTCTCCTTCTCCTGATTGTATAGTAGAAAGCATCAAAGACAGGAGTATCGGTTGTAAAAGTGTAGAACTCGGCTCCGACTTTCACACAGGTTTTTTTAATTCTTGCACTGTGGTCGTCAAGCTTCTTGATGTAGCGTTCCTTGAAATTATCACTTATATAAGTACTTATTTCTTCTCCGGTTTCAAGGTCTATAAGCTTGCTGTTGCCCTTAAGAGGGAGGACTTTTTCCGCAGGGTCGAGTACCTGTATGACGATAAGGTCATGGTTGGAAAGCCTGTGCAGGGCTGTATCTATTGCCTCGGGCTCCTGCATAAAGTCCGAAATAAGGATTACAAGGGACATGGACTTGATTTCCCGGCTGTACTTAATAACAGCTTCCCCTATGGAAGTTTTTCCGGAAAGCTCAAGCTCACTGAGCCGGTCGATTGCCCGCATAAGGTTCTTCCTGCCCCTGCTGGGTTTATTGATTTCAATTTCATCCGTAAAAGTGGATATGGCAAACCTGTCATTATATCTGGTCACCATATAAGCAAAGCCTGCAGCAAGCATGGCGGAATACTCGAATTTTGAGGTCCCTTTTTCAGGATAGTCCATACTTTTGCTGGCGTCCAGAAGGATATGGGTTGTAAGGGTCTTTTCTTCTTCAAACTGCCTTACATAGAGCTTTTCAGTCCTCGCATAAGCCTTCCAGTCTATATCTTTCAAAGCATCGCTTGAGTCGTATTCCCTGAACCCGATAGTATCAATGCCATGTCCGCTTCGTATTGACGGACGGTTTCCGGCATAGACCGCAGATACCCTCTTCCTCACCGAAAAGGTAAAGCGGTCAAGCTGCTTGAAAAAGTCCGTTTCGATTTTTTGTTTTGTGCGAGTCATTCTGGATCGTCAACCGAAAAGCCCGGTTATGCCGGACCTGGAAAAATCTGGGGTTTTAATTTTTTTCTTATATCTTGCGCGCTTATTTCTCAGAGCCTGCTCGATTACAGGTATTTCAGACTCCAGCAGGTTTACAGACTCTCATTTATAGGGTTGCCTACCTGCTTCATTTTACTTTCTTTATTATTTCTTCAATGGCCTGGTCGGGGGTCATCCCGCTTCTTTCGGCTTCGAAGGTAAGGATCAGCCTGTGGCGGAGGACAGGGTAAGCCATGTAATCAATATCCTCCTTGCTCACGAAGTTCCTGCCCTGTATAAGGGCCCTTGCCTTTGCTGCAAGGATTAAGCCGATGGATGCACGGGGAGATGCACCGTACTCAATGTGCTCTTTGTCCTTGCGGGTCATTGACACAATAGAAAGGACGTGCTCCTTGAGTTCTTCTGAAATAGGGACCTGCCGGGTAAGTTTCTGTAAATCAAGAAGCGTGGATTTGTCCAGCCCCCTGCTGATCTTTGGAAACTCTGACATTGTGTACCGGTTTATAATCTCCATTTCTTCTTCATAGGTAGGATAACCTACAAGGATCTTCAAGAGGAAGCGGTCTAACTGGGCTTCAGGAAGGGGATAAGTTCCCTCCATTTCTATGGGGTTCTGGGTTGCAAGAATAAAGAAAGGACGGTCAAGCAGGAAGGTATCGTTTCCGACCGTTACCTGTTTTTCCTGCATGGCTTCAAGCAGGGCGGACTGAGTTTTAGGTGAAGCACGGTTGATTTCATCTGCAAGCACGATGTTTGCAAAGACAGGCCCGGGTTCAAATTTGAACTCTTTTTTGTTGTCTATCTCCTGAATCATATTGGTCCCTGTAATGTCAGAAGGCATCAGGTCAGGAGTACACTGAATTCTGCTGAACTTCAGGTTCATCGCTTTTGAGATCGTGGAAATCATCAGGGTTTTTCCAAGCCCGGGATTGCTCTCCACAAGGGCATGCCCTTCACAGAGGATTGAGATTATAATCTCTTCTACTACCCTGTTCTGACCCACTATTACATTTCCTATCTCTTCAAAAAAACTTTTAAAAATCCTGCCTGCGTTCTGGTAGGTCGTTAAGGCCTGCCCTGAATCGGTATTAGTCTCATTCATTTCTGCTTCACCTTTTGAATTACTGTTTTTAGCGGGTCCTGACGCCCGCTCTGCTGAACCTTATCCTTAGAATATCTTTCAAAAACAGTCTGACTGTTACTCCAGATAGAGCTGTTAATTTATACAGTTTGTTATTCAAAATTTGTTTTCCGATAATTTTCGATTAAATGAATACGGGTAAGTCTAAGTGCGGGCAAGTCTAATTAGGCGACTTTTTATTATTCTTCTGCAAGTTGTTCAAAGTAACTTTTAATTACACTTCTGTACCCTTCAGGAAGGTTCTCATAATAAGACTGAGAAGCCATAGCATCAGGGTCGTACATACCAGACGTGACAAAAGATTCGTTAATCTGCTTTCCTTCTTCCTGCCCGGTAAAGCCCTTCCCCGAACCAGGAGGTATCTTTAAGTCCACATCCTTTCCCTCGACCACGATAACAGCTGGTTCTCCAAAAAGCTCATTGTTTTCCGACTTGTCTGCAGAAGTTCCGCCGTTTTCCTCTACAGGAACAAGGTCCGAATTAGAACCCGAGAAAGGAAGACTCTCTATCACTTCACTCATTTTGCTAGGAGTTATATCTGTATGATAGTCTGTAACCGATATATATGTAGAACCAGAGCCTGTAAGCACTATCGCTCCAATCCCTATTATTACCAATCTCCTGTTCAAAAGGGATGAGGGTTTTATTGGCTTTAGATCAATAATTACCCCAGCGAGAAGGTCCTTAACAATTATGTTTTCTTTATCCCTGTTATCGTATGCTGTCCTTAATCTTTCCTTAAGTGTTGGGAAATTTTCCTCGATAAGTTTTATAGCATCTTTTTTTTCTTTCAGCCTGTATCTAATTGCAGTAATTATTAGAGCAATAATCAGTTCCACAATTATAATACCTAAAGTTTCAAACACGACCTTAAACCCTAGAATATCATATTTTATGCCAGTATAAGGTTCAAAAACACTAAACATTGAAAATATATCTTCCATGTTAATTAATGAAAAGATTATATACAGAGTAAGGAACGCTGTGACGAAATCAAATAAAGTGTATAATAACCTGTAAACCCGAACTGCAGATTCATATTTTTTAATTGATATTTCAAGATCCAAAATCATCACATCGCGAAAACTTTACTAAGTTTTTTTCTGTTAAGGAAGACAGAGGATTTCACAGGACTGGAGTCAATTATGACGCCGCCTATAAGGATAATGATATTATCCGTATTTCTGCTGTCATTGGCTGTCCTCATCCTCTCTTTCAGTACAGGGTATTTCCCTATTATAATGGAAATGGCATCTTTCTTTTCATCCCTGTAATACCTGACTGCTGTCAGAATGAGAGATAGAACAAAGTCAAGAATAATCAGCCATGGATTCTTAAAAACAATATCATAACCAGGAATGCAGTATTTTGCACCGGTATAGGGTCCAAAGGTGGGAAACATTAAGAATATATCTCTCATGTTAAGGAGCACAAAAGGGGCGTAGAAAACCAGAAACGTTGCAAGAAGGTCTGTAAAAATATAGAGCCATCTATACTTTTTCAGAGCCCATTCATGCTGGTTTACAAGTTTTTCAATCTCCAGAGCCATTTTGCTCCCTTCTGCAACCGGATATTCCGGTGTTTTTTATTCTTAAGAGTGTTATATGATAACATATAAAGACATGTGAAGATATAATAGGAAGAAATTACAGAAAGATACTACATAAATCTAGTATATAAAGGTAATTTCCGAAGCCGATGGTTTATGATTATCGAAATCTTGATAGCTGCAGTAAGTTTACCGCCAGTGTGTAACTTATAGGACTTACGCACTTAAAATGTAAAATCAGATACATACGGGCTCGTCAACATTATTTGAGTTTATACAGTTAAGTCACTTCCACTCGTGGTTTTTAATTCAACTGCGTAAGTCCTAACTTATTAGAGTATCTTGTAGAATCTTTAGAAGTATCTTAGTGGTCCCTGTATAATTCCTGTGCTCAGGCCTGTTGAGCTTTAGTTCTTGAAAGCCGGATAGGAACCCAGCACTTTTAAAGTATAGGTTTTTGATTTTGTACCAGTTTTTGATTTTATATCTTCTAAGGCATCTTTTATAAGTGCGTCGCTTGTATGACCTTCAAAGTCGATAAAGAAGTAGTAATCTCCAAGCTCTTTTTTAGAAGGCCTTGATTCTATTTTTGTGAGATTAATCCCTCTTTTTGCAAAAGCTCCCAGCAGCTCGTACAATGCTCCAGGCCGGTCATTTTCCAGATATACGATAAGAGATGTTTTGCAGGGAGAGAGATTTGCTTTTTCTTTTCCAGAGCCGGGTCCAGACTGCACCCCATATCCTGCACAAGTACAGGAATTAAAGCACAATTCACTATCAACTTTCGCATTTTCGGCAGCCTTCTTCGATAAAATCTTTTCTTTGCCCCTAATTACAAGAAAACGGGTATGGTTTTCTTTCCTGTCCTGAACGTTTGAAAGCAGAATTTTGAGCCCATAGCGCTCTGCAGCTTCAGGGGATGCAATTGCTGCCATTTCCTCAAACTCCCCTGCCAGCCTGGCTGCATGAGAAGTACTGCCTGTACTCCGAAGTTCGGCTTCAGGAAAATGCTTCTTCAGGAAACGCCTGCACTGGGCAAGCCCCTGCGGGTGAGAAAGGATGACCCTGATCTTCTCCGGTCCGCCTTTTGATAGGAGGCAGTGCTCTATTTTGACGACTAATTCTCCAATAATGACAGCCTCGCTTTCAAACAGGAGATCAAGGGTAACGCCTACCGAGCCTTCAATGGAGTTTTCTACCGGGATTACTGAGATGTCTGCTTTTCCTTTAACTGCGGCCAGGAACGCATCTTCGATATCTGCGAAATAACGATAATCTGTGTCTAACAGGCCGTTTTTTAGAGCCCATAATTTTGCAGCCTTTTCCGAATACGAGCCTTCAGGCCCAATTACACCTATAATCATCTGATGGTTAATTGGGGGGATGGTAATAATAATTTTTGATGACGCCCGAATTTCGCTTCGGGAGCACGAGGTCCTTTTCGCTCGCTGTGCTCGCTCAAGAGGACTAATTTATGGATTAAAAAATGGATTTCGATTGCGCTGTGGGATCATAGAAAATCGAAGATTTTCTGGGAGTTACGATGTAATCGCAACAGTATGCGGTCCGTTTTACTAGCTGCGCTTGCTCAAGCAGACTAATTTAGAAGAAGAGTTTTTCAGTTTTTCAGATTCCTCTTCCTCTGGCTCTGTGTTTCTTTCAGTTCTTTCTGGAGGTCAAACTCCTCTCCTGTACTCCACAGAAGTTCGAACTCTTCATTCAGGTTTTTTGCAAGACCGCTGTCCCGGATTTTCACGACTGAAAGCACCCTATCTCTGTCTGCCGGATGGGGCTGGAAAAGGACAACCACACTGTCATCAGTAATCCCAAAACAGGAGTTGAAATTTTGGACCAGCCTTATATCAAGCCCCCTTTGCAGTTTTTCGAGGGTTTCTCCCTCCTGATTGGAAAGCATGGAGCTAAGAGCCACAAAGCGAGGGGAGACCATAAGCCGGATGCGAACTCCTCTGTCAATAGCCTTTGTAATTTCAGGAAGCAGGTGGAAAACAACAGGAATTCCAAAAACTGGAGGAATGATACATACTGATTTTTTAACTTCTCCGTAAGTAGAAACAGCAAAATACTCCCGTCTGACCAATTATTTATCTGTTCTTATCACTAAACCCTTATTGGTGGTGTTAATGCTCTTGAAAATCCCAAAGGAATATCTCTCCACTTTTAATCGCCAGTTACAGACGCAGCT